>CAKMOM010000068.1:0-79914 GCA_927910965.1 uncultured Streptococcus sp. | reverse complement strand
TCCCTAGACCATACTGCCACAGTAGATTATTTTTTTGCTTTTTTTTTGTCTTTTTTTCACTCGTCTATTTTACCATCTATCTTGCTTTATTACAAGTGAATGCAAGAATACTCTTCGAAAATCAAATTCAACTACGTCAGCGTCGCCTTACCGTACTCAAGTACAGCTTACGGCTAGCTTCCTAGTTTGCTTTTTGATTTTCATTGAGTATAAGTCAAGTAATCACTTTGAAGTCTCAAAGTTTAATTTTAAGTTTTCTTTAAGAAAATTATATTATTCTGGAGAACTCTAAAATTTCACAGCCATTTATTGGTAATGACTACAGAATTCCTAGTCATTACTAGAAATGGACTAGTTTCTTTGAATAATGGAACTGCATAATCCTCCCATTCTAGAACGGGATGACTAGTATTTCTTTCATGATAGGACTAGATTGTGGTATAATAGAGAGAATAAGTTTTTTTAGTAAGACAAAGGAGAAAATAGATGATTTATGCAGGAATTCTTGCTGGTGGAACTGGCACACGCATGGGAATCAGTAACTTGCCAAAACAATTTTTAGAGCTAGGTGATCGACCTATTTTGATTCATACAATTGAAAAATTTGTCTTGGAACCAAGTATTGAAAAAATTGTAGTTGGGGTTCATGGAGACTGGGTTTCTCATGCAGAAGATCTTGTAGATAAATTTCTACCTCTTCATAAGGATCGTATCATCATTACAAAGGGTGGTGCTGACCGCAATACAAGTATTGAGAAAATCATTGAAGCCATTGATGCTTATCGTCCGCTTACTCCAGAGGATATCGTTGTTACCCACGATTCTGTTCGTCCATTTATTACACTTCGCATGATTCAAGACAATATCCAACTTGCCCAAAATCATGACGCAGTGGACACAGTGGTAGAAGCGGTTGATACCATCGTTGAAAGCACTAATGGTCAATTTATTACAGATATTCCAAATCGTGCTCACCTCTATCAAGGACAAACACCTCAAACATTCCGTTGCAAGGACTTCATGGACCTTTATGGCTCTCTCTCTGCTGAAGAGAAGGAAATCTTGACAGATGCATGTAAGATCTTTGTAATCAAAGGAAAAGATGTGGCCTTGGCTAAGGGTGAATATTCAAATCTAAAAATCACAACAGTGACAGATTTGAAAATTGCAAAAAGTATGATTGAGAAAGACTAGTGAAATGATTAATCAAATTTATCAACTAACAAAGCCTAAGTTTATCAACGTCAGATACCAGGAAGAGTCTATTGATCAAGAGAATCATATCCTCATCCGCCCCAATTATATGGCTGTCTGTCATGCGGATCAGCGTTACTATCAAGGAAAACGTGACCCAAAGATTTTGAATAAAAAGCTTCCAATGGCAATGATTCACGAGTCATGTGGAACGGTTATTGCTGACCCGACGGGAACCTATGAGGTTGGGCAAAAAGTTGTCATGATTCCAAATCAGCCTCCTATGCAGAGTGATGAAGAATTCTATGAAAACTACATGACAGGGACTCATTTCTTGTCTAGTGGATTTGATGGCTTTATGAGAGAATTTGTTTCTCTTCCTAAAGATCGTGTGGTGGCTTACGATGCTATCGAAGATACGGTTGCAGCCATTACAGAGTTTGTTAGTGTCGGCATGCATGCTATGAATCGTCTATTGACTCTTGCTCATAGCAAGCGGGACCGAATCGCCGTTATCGGAGATGGAAGTTTAGCTTTTGTGGTTGCCAATATTATCAACTATACTTTGCCAGAAGCAGAGATTGTGGTTATTGGTCGTCATTGGGAAAAGTTGGAACTCTTCTCTTTTGCCAAAGAATGCTATATTACTGACAATATTCCTGAAGATTTGACCTTTGATCATGCTTTTGAGTGTTGTGGTGGTGATGGTACTGGACCAGCTATAAATGATTTGATTCGCTACATTCGTCCTCAGGGAACGATTCTCATGATGGGTGTTAGCGAGTATAAAGTCAATCTCAATACACGCGATGCCTTAGAAAAGGGCTTGCTCTTGGTTGGTTCCTCTCGTTCTGGTCGCATTGATTTTGAAAATGCCATCCAAATGATGGAAGTCAAGAAATTTGCCAATCGTCTTAAAAATATCCTTTATCTAGAAGAACCTGTAAGAGAAATTAAAGATATTCACCGTGTCTTTGCGACCGATTTAAACACAGCCTTTAAAACAGTGTTTAAGTGGGAAGTATAAGTGCTGGAGGTTAATTGTGGAGAAAATCATTAAAGAAAAAATGTCATCCCTACTTAGTCAAGAAGAGGAAGTCCTCAGTGTTGAACAACTGGGGGGAATGACCAATCAAAACTATTTGGTCAAAACAACAAATAAGCAATACATTGTTAAATTCTTTGGTAAAGGGACAGAAAAGCTGATCAATCGTCAAGATGAAAAGTACAATCTTGAACTACTAAAGTATTTAGACTTAGATGTAAGAAATTACCTTTTTGATATTGAAGCTGGTATCAAAGTAAATGAGTATATCGAATCTGCGATTACGCTTGATTCAACGTCAATCAAGACCAAATTTGATAAAATTGCTCCAATTTTACAAACCATTCATGCTTCTGGCAAGGAATTAAGAGGAGAATTTGCTCCTTTTGAAGAAATCAAAAAATACGAATCTTTGATTGAGGAAAAAATCCCTTATGCCAACTATGAAGCAGTTAGAGAAGAAGTCTTCTCCTTAGAGAAAAGACTTGCTGACTTAGGTGTTGACAGAAAATCTTGTCATATCGATTTGGTGCCTGAAAACTTTATCGAATCACCTCAAGGACGACTTTATCTGATTGACTGGGAATATTCATCAATGAACGATCCAATGTGGGATTTGGCTGCCCTCTTTTTAGAGTCTGAATTCACTCGTCAAGAGGAAGAAGCCTTCTTATCTCACTATGAGAGTGAGCAAACACCTGTCTCTCGTGAAAAGATTGCCATTTATAAAATTTTACAAGATACTATTTGGAGTCTATGGACTGTCTATAAGGAAGAGCAAGGCGCAGATTTTGGTGACTATGGTGTGAATCGTTACCAAAGAGCTGTTAAAGGTTTGTCATATTATGGAGGTTCAGATGAAAAATAAAAATGGAGTTTCTTTTGGTCTACTCTCAGGTATTTTCTGGGGTTTAGGTCTAACGATTAGTGCTTATATCTTTTCGATTTTTACAGATTTGTCGCCCTTTGTGGTGGCCGCTGCTCACGATTTCTTGAGTATCTTTATCTTACTAGCTTTTCTCTTGGTAAAAGAAGGAAAAGTTCGTCTTTCAATTTTCTTAAATATTCGCAATGTTAGTGTGATCATCGGAGCCTTGCTAGCAGGCCCTATTGGTATGCAGGCCAATCTTTATGCGGTTAAGTATATCGGAAGTTCCTTAGCTTCATCTGTATCGGCTATTTACCCTGCGATTTCGGTTTTATTGGCTTTCTTCTTTTTGAAGCACAAGATTTCAAAAAATACTGTATTTGGTATTGTCTTGATTATTGCAGGGATTATTGCTCAGACCTATAAGGTTGAACAGGTCAATTCCTTCTACATTGGGATTCTCTGTGCTTTGGTTTGTGCTATTGCATGGGGAAGTGAGAGTGTTCTTAGCTCTTTTGCCATGGAAAGTGAACTGAGTGAAATCGAAGCCCTCTTAATCCGTCAAGTGACTTCATTCTTGTCCTATCTTGTGATTGTGCTCTTTTCTCATCAGTCATTTGCAGAAGTGGCCAATGGACAATTACTAGGTCTTATGATTGTCTTTGCAGCCTTTGATATGATTTCCTACTTGGCTTATTATATCGCTATCAATCGCTTGCAACCAGCCAAGGCTACAGGTCTTAACGTGAGCTATGTAGTATGGACAGTCTTGTTTGCAGTTGTTTTCTTGGGTGCACCGCTAGATATGTTGACAATTATTACGTCACTTGTCGTTATTGCTGGAGTTTATATTATTATTAAAGAATAAAGGAGATTCGTGTGAAAGCCATCATCTTAGCAGCGGGCTTGGGAACTCGCTTGCGTCCTATGACTGAAAATACCCCTAAAGCCTTGGTTCAGGTTAATCAAAAACCCCTGATTGAATACCAAATTGAGTTTCTCAAAGAAAAAGGAATTAACGACATCATCATCATCGTTGGTTACCTTAAAGAACAATTCGATTATTTAAAAGAGAAATATGGTGTTCGCCTCGTCTTCAATGATAAATACGCTGACTACAATAACTTTTACTCTCTCTATCTTGTAAAAGAAGAATTAGCTAACAGCTATGTTATTGATGCCGATAATTATCTCTTTAAAAATATGTTCCGCAATGATTTGACACGTTCGACTTATTTTAGTGTCTATCGTGAAGATTGTACTAATGAATGGTTCTTAGTCTATGGCGATGACTACAAAGTTCAAGACATTATTGTTGATAGCAAGGCAGGTCGCATCCTTAGTGGTGTATCCTTCTGGGATGCTCCAACTGCAGAAAAGATTGTCAGCTTTATTGACAAGGCTTATGCAAGTGGTGAATTTGTTGATCTCTACTGGGACAATATGGTTAAGGATAATATCAAAGAGCTGGATGTCTATGTTGAAGAATTAGAAGGCAATAGTATCTATGAAATCGATAGTGTCCAAGACTATCATAAATTAGAAGAAATTCTTAAAAACGAAAATTAAAGATTCCAACATCTGGCTAAAATAGTCGGATGTTTTTTTGATTTTTTACGAATAGATAGATGAGTAGAAAAAGAAATGGAGATATTTATGAAAATCACAAACTATGAAATCTATAAATTGAAAAAATCAGGTTTGAGCAATCAACAGATTTTAAACGTTCTAGAATACGGTGAAAATGTCGATCAAGAACTGTTGTTAGGAGATATTGCAGATATATCAGGTTGCAGAAATCCAGCTGTTTTTATGGAACGTTATTTTCAGATAGACGATAAGCATTTGGAGAAGGAGTTTCAAAAATTTCCATCTTTCTCTATTTTAGACGACTGTTATCCTTGGGATTTAAGTGAAATATACGATGCGCCTGTACTTTTATTTTACAAGGGAAATCTTGACCTCTTGAAATTTCCTAAGGTAGCAGTCGTGGGCAGTCGTGCTTGTAGCAAACAGGGAGCTAAGTCAGTTGAAAAAGTCATTCAGGGCTTGGAAAATGAACTGGTTATCGTCAGTGGATTAGCCAAGGGTATCGATACAGCAGCTCATATGGCAGCTCTTCAGAATGGCGGAAAAACTATTGCAGTGATTGGAACAGGATTGGATGTGTTTTATCCTAAAGCCAATAAACGCTTGCAAGACTACATCGGCAATGACCATCTGATTCTCAGTGAATATGGACCTGGCGTACAACCTCTAAAATTTCATTTTCCTGCCCGTAATCGCATCATTGCTGGACTTTGTCGTGGCGTGATTGTAGCAGAGGCCAAGATGCGCTCAGGCAGTCTCATTACCTGTGAGAGAGCAATGGAAGAAGGACGCGATGTCTTTGCTATTCCTGGTAGCATTTTAGATGGACTATCAGGCGGTTGCCATCATTTGATTCAGGAAGGGGCAAAATTGGTCACCAGTGGGCAGGATGTTCTTGCAGAATTTGAATTTTAATACTCTTCGAAAATCTCTTCAAACCACGTCAGCTTCACCTTGCCGTAGGTATGGTTACTGACTTCGTCAGTTTCATCTGCAACCTCAAAGCAGTGCTTTGAGCAACCTGCGGTTAGTTTCCTAGTTTGCTCTTTTAATTTTCATTGAGTATAAGAAGAAAGTCCGCTTACTAGATAAACTTTTCTTCTATTATAGTAGCTAAGTCTTGACAGGGTTCAAAAAATGGTTTACACTTTATAAAGTTTATTACTTTGAAAAGGTGTGATACTGTGGCTACGGCAACAAAAAAGAAAAAATCAACAGTTAAAAAAAATCTAGTCATTGTGGAGTCGCCTGCTAAGGCGAAAACGATTGAAAAATATCTAGGCAGGAACTACAAGGTGCTAGCCAGTGTCGGGCATATCCGTGATTTGAAGAAATCCAGTATGTCCGTTGATATTGAGAATAATTATGAACCGCAATATATCAATATCCGAGGAAAAGGTCCTCTCATCAATGACTTGAAAAAAGAAGCTAAAAAAGCTAATAAAGTCTTTCTGGCGAGTGACCCGGACCGTGAAGGAGAAGCGATTTCTTGGCATTTGGCCCATATTCTCAACTTAGATGAAAATGATGCTAACCGTGTAGTCTTCAATGAAATCACCAAGGATGCGGTCAAAAATGCTTTTAAAGAACCGCGTAAGATTGATATGGACTTGGTCGATGCCCAACAGGCTCGTCGGGTTTTAGACCGTTTGGTAGGGTATTCGATTTCACCGATTTTATGGAAGAAGGTCAAGAAGGGCTTATCAGCAGGGCGCGTACAGTCTATTGCCCTTAAACTCATCATTGACCGTGAAAATGAAATCAATGCCTTCCAGCCAGAGGAATACTGGACAATTGATGGCGTCTTTAAAAAGGGAACCAAGCAATTCCAGGCTTCCTTCTATGGAGTAGATGCCAAAAAGCTGAAACTGACTAGCAATGACGAGGTTAAGGAAGTCTTGTCTCGTCTGACTAGTAAAGACTTTTCAGTGGATCAGGTAGATAAGAAAGAGCGCAAACGCAATGCTCCACTACCCTATACCACTTCATCTATGCAGATGGATGCGGCTAATAAAATCAATTTCCGTACTCGAAAGACCATGATGGTTGCCCAACAGCTCTATGAAGGGATTAATATTGGGTCTGGGGTGCAAGGTTTGATTACCTATATGCGTACTGATTCGACTCGTATCAGTCCAGTGGCACAGAACGAAGCAGCAAGTTTCATTACAGACCGTTTTGGTGGTAAGTATTCTAAGCATGGTAGCAAGGTTAAAAATGCTTCTGGAGCTCAGGATGCCCACGAGGCTATTCGCCCGTCTAGCGTCTTTAATACACCTGAAAGTATTGCTAAGTATCTGGATAAGGATCAGCTCAAGCTCTATACCCTTATCTGGAATCGTTTTGTGGCGAGCCAAATGACAGCTGCTGTCTTTGATACTATGGCTGTTAAATTGTCTCAAAATGGGGTTCAATTTGCTGCTAATGGTAGTCAGGTTAAGTTTGATGGTTATCTTGCCATTTATAATGATTCTGACAAGAATAAGATGTTACCGGACATGGCTGTTGGAGATGTGGTCAAGCAGGTTAATAGCAAACCAGAACAACATTTCACACAACCGCCTGCTCGCTATTCTGAAGCGACATTGATTAAGACCTTGGAGGAAAATGGGGTTGGACGTCCGTCAACCTACGCACCTACCATTGAAACCATTCAGAAACGTTACTATGTTCGCCTTGCATCCAAACGCTTTGAACCAACAGAGTTGGGTGAAATTGTCAACAAGCTTATCGTTGAATATTTCCCAGATATCGTAAACGTGACCTTCACAGCCGAAATGGAAGGCAAACTGGATGATGTCGAAGTCGGAAAAGAGCAGTGGCAACGTGTTATAGACGCCTTTTACAAACCATTCTCTAAAGAAGTAGCCAAGGCTGAAGAAGAAATGGAGAAAATCCAAATCAAGGATGAACCAGCTGGATTTGACTGTGAAGTGTGTGGTAGTCCAATGGTCATTAAGCTTGGTCGTTTTGGTAAGTTCTACGCTTGTAGCAATTTCCCAGATTGCCGTCATACCCAAGCAATCGTGAAAGAAATCGGTGTTGAGTGTCCAAGTTGTCATCAGGGACAAATCATTGAACGTAAAACCAAGCGTAACCGCCTCTTCTATGGTTGCAATCGCTATCCAGACTGTGAATTTACTTCTTGGGACAAGCCTGTTGGTCGTGACTGTCCAAAATGTGGTAACTTCCTCATGGAGAAAAAAGTCCGTGGTGGTGGCAAGCAGGTTGTTTGTAGCAAGGGTGACTACGAAGAAGAAAAGATTAAATAAGAAGAGAGTCCTGAAAGTGAATTTCAGGCTTTTTGGGTTAGAACTTGACAAAATTTATCATTGTATGCGAAACTAGAAGAAGATTATTTTAACTAGGAGAAGTTATGCGTATTATTTATCTGATAATTGGTTTTTTATCGCTGGCCTTGGCTATTGTTGGGGTTGTTTTACCCTTATTACCGACAACGCCTTTCCTTTTGTTGTCTATTGCTTGTTTCTCCAGAAGTTCCAAGCGTTTCGAAGATTGGCTTTATCATACCAAGCTCTATCAAGCATATGTAGCTGATTTTCGCGAGACTAAGTCCATTGCGCGTGAACGTAAGAGAAAAATCATTGTATCTATCTATATCTTGATGGGAATTTCCATTTATTTTGCCCCACTATTACCAGTCAAAATCGGTCTGGGAGCTTTGACCATCTTTATCACCTATTATCTCTTTAAGGTTATTCCAGACAAAGAATAGGTAAAATTTGTTACTATTTCCCTTGATAAAAATGAAAGCATATTCACAACAATATGATATAATAAATTCAAAGTAATACTCAAGGAGAATCAAATGATTTACGAATTTTGTGCTGAAAATGTGACCTTGCTTGAAAAAGCGATGGAGGCTGGAGCTCGCCGAATCGAACTCTGTGATAATCTAGCAGTTGGTGGAACAACACCAAGCTATGGAGTGACCAAGGCAGCGGTTGAATTGGCAGCTAACTACGATACGACCATCATGACCATGATTCGTCCACGTGGTGGCGACTTTGTCTATAATGAACTAGAAATTGCTATTATGCTAGAAGACATTCGGTTGACTGCTCAGGCTGGAAGTCAAGGGGTTGTATTTGGGGGGTTAACTGCTGATAAGAAGTTGGATAAGACTAATCTGGAGAAGTTGATAGCTGCATCAAAAGGGATGGAAATTGTCTTCCACATGGCCTTTGATGAATTGAGTGATGAAGACCAGTTGGAGGCTATTGACTGGCTCAGCCAAGCTGGTGTCACCCGTATCCTAACTCGTGCTGGAGTATCTGGTGACTCGCTAGACAAACGTTTCGCTCACTATCACAAAATTTTGGAACACGCTAAAGGTAAGATTGAAATTCTACCAGGTGGGGGAATTGACTTGGACAACCGTCAAACCTTTATAGACCAGCTGGGTGTGACACAATTGCATGGAACCAAGGTTGTCTTTTAAAAAATAGAAAGGAACTGCTAGCTTTGGGTAGCAGTTTTCACTTATGTTTGAAATTTTTAAATCCTATCAGTTTAATCAAGAAAAGGCTCATGATTATGGTTTTGTAGAAAATGGTGGAGTGTGGACCTATAGTTGCCAAATTTTGCAGGGTGACTTTGTCATGACTGTGTCCATCACTACTGATAATGTGAGTTTTCAAGTCTTTGACCAGGAGACTGGTGACCTCTATCCTCAAGTCCATATGGAAAGTTTTAAAGGAAGTTTTGTTGCAAGTGTCCGTGAGGGTTGTCTGGAGATTCTCTACCAGATTCGGAAGGCTTGTTTTGAGGTACAGGATTTTATCTATCCTCAGACTAAGCGTACCATGGTTCAGGTTCAGGAAAAGTATGGAAATCAGTTGGAGTATTTGTGGGAGAAATCGCCTGATACAGCAGTGTTAAGACACGAAGGAAATCAAAAGTGGTATGCCGTCTTGATGAAAATCTCTTGGGATAAGCTGGAAAAGGGCAGAGAAGGACAGGTGGAAGCAGTCAACCTCAAACATGACCAAGTAGCTGACTTACTTTCAAAAAACGGCATTTATCCAGCTTTTCATATGAATAAACGTTACTGGATTAGTGTGGCGCTTGATGATACTTTATCAGATGAAGAAGTACTGGAATTGATAGAAAGAAGCTGGAATTTAACCACTAAAAAATGAAACATTTCAAGGATTTTCAATTAGCAAAATATTCTCTACTGAAGAAATTTTCAGAAAATATTGGATTTTTTTCTTGACAAGTACTTTTGCCTATGCTAAAATACTAAACAAGATATCAAACGAAGGAGAAAGTCAAACATGAAAACAGCTAAGTTTAATCAATTTGCTTTGTTGTTGAGGTACTCGGGCTAGTGCAAAAAGCATTAGTCCTGTTTGGCTTACCAAGCGGGAGTGAATCAACATCTCGCTTGGACTTCTGAGCGAGATGTTTTTTTAAAACCACATTTGGAAAAGGGGAAATCTTATGAGAACAGTTGAATTTCTAGATACCAGCCTTCGGGATGGAGAACAGACACCAGGTGTTAACTTTCAATCAAGGAAAAAATTGCCATCGCAAGGCAGCTGGAGAAATGGGGCATTTCAGCAATTGAAGCTGGTTTTCCAGCGGCTAGTCCAGACTCATTTACGGCAGTGCAGGAGATTGCTAAGGTCTTGAAGAAAACAGCGGTGACTGGTTTGGCCCGCTCTGTCAAGTCTGATATTGATGCTTGTTACGAGGCCCTCAAGGACGCCAAGTATCCACAGGTTCATGTCTTTATCGCTACCAGTCCGATTCACCGCAAGTATAAGCTTAATAAGAGTAAAGAAGAGATTTTGGAAGCTATTAAGGAACATGTTTCTTATGCACGTTCTAAGTTTGAAGTGGTCGAATTCTCTCCTGAAGATGCAACTAGAACAGAGTTGGATTTCCTTTTGCAAGTTGTTCAAACAGCGGTTGATGCGGGGGCGTCTTATATCAATATCCCTGACACAGTAGGATTTACCACGCCAGAAGAGTACGGAGCTATCTTCAAATACTTGATTGAGAATGTTAAGACAGATCGTCAGATTATCTATTCGCCTCACTGTCACGATGACCTTGGAATGGCAGTGGCAAATAGCCTTGCTGCTGTCAAGAATGGTGCAGGACGTGTTGAAGGAACTATCAATGGTATTGGGGAGCGAGCTGGAAATGCTGCTTTGGAAGAAATTGCAGTGGCCCTCAATATTCGCCAAGATTACTATCAAGCAGAAACCAGTATTGTCCTAAATGAAACAATAAATACGTCAGAAATGGTTTCTCGATTCTCTGGTATTCCAGTTCCTAAAAACAAGGCTGTGGTTGGTGGCAATGCCTTTTCTCACGAATCTGGTATTCACCAAGATGGAGTCCTTAAAAATCCTCTTACTTATGAGATTATCACACCTGAATTGGTTGGTGTTAAGAGCAATAGCCTTCCGCTTGGAAAATTGTCTGGTCGCCATGCCTTTGTTGAAAAACTGAGAGAGCTAGCCCTAGATTTTACAGAAGAGGATATCAAGCCACTCTTTGCTAAGTTCAAGGCTCTGGCCGATAAGAAACAAGAAATCACAGATGCAGATATTCGAGCTCTGGTAGCTGGAACCATGGTTGAAAATCCAGAAGGTTTCCACTTTGATGATTTACAACTTCAAACTTATGCAGACAATGACATTGAAGCGCTCGTTAGCCTAGCAAATATGGATGGTGAGAAGGTCGAATTTAATGCGACAGGGCAAGGTTCCGTTGAAGCAATCTTTAATGCTATCGATAAGTTCTTTAACCAATCTGTCCGCTTGGTGTCCTATACTATTGACGCGGTGACAGATGGGATCGATGCCCAGGCTCGGGTTTTGGTCACTGTTGAAAACAGAGATACAGAAACCATCTTTAACGCAGCTGGTCTTGATTTCGATGTGTTGAAGGCTTCGGCTATTGCCTACATCAATGCTAATACCTTTGTTCAAAAAGAGAATGCAGGTGAGATGGGACGCAGCGTTTCTTATCGCGATATGCCTAGTGTGTAAAGGAGAAGGCTATGACAAAGAAAATAGTAGCTCTAGCAGGGGACGGAATCGGTCCAGAAATCATGGAGGCTGGTTTAGAGGTTCTGGAGGCTCTAGCTGAAAAAACAGGTTTTGACTATGAGATTGATAGAAGACCCTTCGGAGGTGCAGGTATTGATGCTGCAGGGCATCCTTTACCTGATGAAACCCTCAAGGCAAGTAGGGAAGCAGATGCTATCCTCTTAGCGGCTATCGGTAGTCCTCAGTATGATGGAGCAGCGGTTCGCCCTGAACAAGGCCTGCTGGCTCTCCGTAAGGAACTCAATCTTTACGCCAATATTCGCCCAGTAAAAATCTTTGATAGTCTCAAGCATTTGTCACCACTCAAACCAGAACGAATTGCTGGTGTAGACTTTGTCGTGGTGCGTGAGTTGACTGGTGGGATTTACTTTGGAGATCATATCCTTGAAGAGCGCAAAGCGCGTGATATCAACGACTATAGCTATGAGGAAGTAGAACGGATTATTCGTAAGGCCTTTGAAATTGCAAGAAATCGCAGAAAAATCGTTACCAGTATCGATAAGCAAAATGTTCTAGCGACCTCAAAACTCTGGCGGAAAGTAGCTGAGGAAGTCTCGCAGGATTTCCCAGATGTAACCTTGGAACACCAGCTGGTGGACTCAGCTGCCATGCTTATGATTACCAATCCTGCTAAGTTCGATGTCATCGTGACAGAGAATCTTTTCGGAGATATTCTATCTGATGAATCAAGCGTTCTATCTGGCACACTTGGAGTTATGCCATCAGCCAGTCACTCTGAAAAGGGTCCAAGTCTCTATGAGCCCATTCACGGTTCAGCTCCTGATATTGCAGGTCAAGGAATTGCAAATCCTATTTCCATGATTTTATCAGTGGCCATGATGTTGAGAGATAGTTTTGGACGTTATGAGGATGCAGAGCGTATAGAGCGTGCTGTTGAGGCAAGTTTGGCAGCTGGTGTTTTAACAAGAGATATAGGTGGACAGGCTTCGACCAAGGAAATGACGGAAGCTATTATTGCAAGGTTATGAAGTTAGACGAAAAAATTACTCTAGTCCTTTTGATTTGGAATGTGATAGTTTTCTTGATTTATGTCATTGACAAATCTAAGGCAAGGAGAAGAGCTTGGCGCATCCCAGAGAAAATCTTACTCATTTTAGCCTTTACTTGTGGTGGTTTTGGAGCTTGGTTAGCAGGAATTACTTTTCATCACAAGACTAGAAAATGGTACTTTAAGACAGTTTGGTTTCTCGGGATGGTGACCACACTAGTAGCCTTATATGTTATTTGGAGGTAATGGATGGCAGGAAATCGATTTTTGATAAATTATGGGACCGTCATGTCATCACAGGAGAAGAGGGGCAGCCGCAACTCATGTATGTGGACCAGCACTATATTCATGAAGTGACCAGCCCTCAGGCTTTTCAAGGACTACGAGATGCAGGTCGCAGATTGAGACGACCAGACTTGACATTTGGAACCTTTGATCACAATGTCCCGACAGTCAATATCTACGATATTCGAGATGTGATTTCTAAAGCGCAAATTGATAAGCTTGCTGAAAATGTTGAGGAGTTTGGGATCGAACATGCTGCCCACGGTTCTGAAAAGCAGGGAATTGTTCACATGGTTGGTCCAGAAACAGGACGGACCCAACCGGGGAAATTCATTGTCTGTGGAGACAGCCATACGGCAACTCACGGAGCTTTCGGAGCGATCGCCTTTGGAATTGGGACTAGTGAGGTTGAGCATGTCTTCGCTACCCAGACCCTCTGGCAGGTCAAACCCAAGAAAATGCTGGTGGAATTCACTGGTGTTCCTCAAAAAGGAGTTTATTCTAAGGATTATATTCTCGCCTTGATTGCCAACTATGGTGTTGCCTGTGGTGTTGGCTATGTGGTGGAATATCGTGGACAAGCGATTGATGTACTAAGCATGGAAGAGCGAATGACCATCTGCAATATGTCCATCGAGTTTGGATCTAAGATGGGAATCATGAATCCGGACCAAATCACCTATGACTATCTCAAGGGACGTGAGTGTGTTCCAGAAGACTTCGAAGAGGCTGTGGCGGATTGGAAAAACCTTGTCAGTGATGATGATGCTGTTTACGATAAGGTTATTCATATGGATGTCTCAGACCTTGCTCCTATGGTGACCTGGGGAACCAACCCTGCTATGGGGGTTGACTTTGACAGTAGATTCCCAGAAATTAAGGATATGAATGATGAAAGAGCTTACAATTATATGGATTTGGAGCCTGGTCAAAAGCCAGCAGATATTGAACTAGGATATATCTTTATCGGCTCTTGTACAAATGCTCGTCTCAGCGACTTGCAACTGGCTGCGCGATTTGTCAAAGGGAAGAAAATATCCCCCAATCTAACAGCTATCGTAGTTCCAGGCTCTCGTCCTGTCAAACGAGCTGCTGAGAAGTTGGGCTTGGACAAGGTTTTCCTAGACGCTGGTTTTGAGTGGAGAGACCCAGGTTGCTCTATGTGCCTAGGGATGAATCCAGACAAGGTACCTGATGGCGTGCACTGCGCCTCAACCAGCAACCGTAACTTTGAAGATAGACAAGGCTTTGGTGCTAAGACCCATCTCTGCAGTCCAGCCATGGCAGCTGCGGCAGCTATTGCAGGGCGCTTTGTAGATGTTCGGCAAATGCCAGAAGCCCAGTAAGGAGAGGATATGGAGAAATTTACAGTTTATACAGGAACGACCGTTCCTCTCATGAATGATAATATCGACACCGACCAAATCCTACCCAAGCAGTTTCTCAAGTTGATTGATAAAAAAGGCTTTGGTAAGTACCTCATGTATGCTTGGCGTTATCTGGACGACAAGTATACTGAGGATCCTGACTTTGTCTTTAATCAGCCTGAATATCGTAAAGCCAGTATTCTTATCTCAGGGGATAACTTTGGGGCAGGTTCTTCGAGGGAACATGCAGCTTGGGCCTTAGCAGACTATGGTTTTAAGGTCGTGATTGCAGGATCTTTTGGGGATATTCATTACAATAATGAACTCAATAATGGCATGTTGCCTATTGTTCAGCCTAGAGAGGTTAGAGAAAAGCTAGCCCAGCTCAAACCGACTGACCAGGTAACTGTGGACTTGGAACGACAAAAAATCATCTCACCAATTGGAGAGTTCACTTTTGAAATTGATAGCGAGTGGAAACACAAGCTCTTAAATGGTTTGGATGATATCGGAATTACCTTGCAGTATGAAGATTTGATTGCTGCTTATGAAAAACAACGACCAGCCTACTGGCAGGATTAGAAGAAAATTAGAAAAGGAAATAGAACTATGACAAAACACATTCAATGGAACGGAACACTTTCACAAGAAGGCTATGACATTTTAAAAGGTGAGGGCGGATGTATCGTTTGCCCTACTAAAGTTGGTTACATTATCATGACCAGCGATAAGGCAGGACTTGAGCGTAAGTTCGCAGCCAAAGAGCGTAACCGTAACAAACCAGGTGTTGTTCTCTGCGGTAGCATGGATGAGCTTCGTGCTTTAGCACAACTTAACCCAGAAATTGAAGCCTTCTACCAAAAACATTGGGATGAAGATATTCTTCTTGGTTGTATCCTTCCTTGGAAACCAGAAGCTTTTGAAAAACTCAAAGCATACGGTGATGGCCGTGAAGAACTTATGACTGATGTGCGTGGTACGAGCTGTTTCGTTATCAAATTTGGGAAAGCTGGTGAACAATTGGCTGCCAAACTTTGGGAAGAAGGCAAGATGGTTTATGCCTCATCAGCTAACCCATCTGGAAAAGGAAACCGTGGTAAAGTAGAAGGTATTGGAGAACGTATCGAAGGGGCAGTGGACCTTGTCATTGAGGCAGATGACTACGTTGCTTCTATCCAGCCTGACAAAACGATTGAAACGCGCTATGAGCAAGGTGTGATGGTCTCTATGGTTGATAAAGACGGCAAACTCATCCCAGAACAAGGAGGAGCTCGTTCAACATCACCAGCACCAGTTGTAATCCGTAAAGGGCTTGACATTGATAAAATCATGATGCACCTGTCAGACACCTTTAACTCATGGGACTACCGTCAGGGGGAGTATTATTAGAATGTAGAAGAAGTGGGGAGAAAAACAATTTCCCCTCTTTTTTCTATTTACGCAAGAAAAATCCGAACATTATATTTTAATTTATAAAATTATTTGACAAAATCTGTACTTTAGTTTATAATGAATTAAGGAAACGTCGGAAAAGGCGTAGAGATGCGCAAGCATAGGTAGGTCATTACAAAAGAAACGAGACATCGATATGTTAAATGAATTTCCAATTTTTGATTACGAAGATATTCAATTGATTCCAAATAAATGTGTCATTAAAAGCCGTGCAGAAGCAGATACAAGTGTCACTCTAGGAAATCACACCTTTAAACTACCTGTTGTGCCAGCTAATATGCAGACGATTTTGGATGAAAATGTAGCAGAGCAACTTGCTAAAGGTGGTTACTTTTACATTATGCACCGTTTTGATGAGGCAGGACGCATTCCTTTTATTAAACGCATGCACGATCAAGGGCTCATTGCTTCTATTTCTGTCGGTGTTAAGGACTATGAGTATGATTTTGTTAGCCAGCTCAAGGCTGATGCTCCTGAATATATCACGATTGACATCGCTCATGGTCATGCAGATAGCGTGATTTCTATGATTCAACACATTAAGAAAGAATTGCCAGATACCTTTGTCATTGCTGGAAATGTGGGAACACCAGAAGCTGTGCGTGAATTGGAAAATGCTGGTGCGGATGCTACTAAGATCGGAATCGGTCCTGGTAAGGTTTGTATTACCAAGGTTAAGACTGGTTTTGGTACAGGTGGTTGGCAGTTGGCTGCCCTACGCTGGTGTGCCAAGGCTGCTCGTAAACCGATTATCGCAGATGGTGGAATTCGTACTCACGGTGATATTGCCAAGTCTATCCGTTTCGGTGCCAGCATGGTTATGATTGGTTCCCTCTTTGCAGGACACATCGAAAGTCCAGGGAAAACGATTGAAGTTGATGGTGAACAGTTCAAAGAGTACTACGGTTCAGCTTCACAATATCAAAAAGGTGCTTACAAAAATGTGGAAGGCAAACGTATCTTACTTCCTGCCAAAGGTCACTTGCAAGATACTTTAACTGAGATGGAACAAGACCTTCAAAGTGCTATTTCATACGCAGGTGGACGTCAGGTTGCTGACCTTAAACACGTTGATTATGTGATCGTGAAAAACTCTATCTGGAATGGGGATGCTTCCCACTAAGACGGGCTATCTGACCAGAAAAAAACTTGTTATTAGAGCAAATTTCTGTTATAATAAAACAAGTTTCCACCCTTAGTGTAATGGATATCACGTAAGATTCCGGTTCTTGAGATGGGGGTTCGATTCCCTCAGGGTGGATGTAAACATCCTAAAAAAGCCTTTAAATAGGGCTTTTTTCTTTATACTGTCTCAAATTTGACTCTAAAACTAAAAAGCTCATTCCAAAGAATGCCCAAATCCTTTCCAGTCCCGTTTTAAAGTGACTCAGGGGGCTTTTTTTGATATAATAAAAAGGACTGTTATCAGTTAGAAAGAGGTTGGTATGAAAGAATTACAAACTGTACTAAAGAACCATTTTGCAATCGAATTTGCAGACAAAAAGCTACTGGAGACTGCCTTTACTCATACGAGTTATGCCAATGAGCACCGCCTCTTAAAAATTTCACACAATGAACGCTTGGAATTTTTAGGAGACGCTGTTCTACAGTTATTGATTTCAGAATATCTGTATAAAAAATATCCTAAAAAGCCTGAAGGCGACTTGTCCAAACTCCGTGCCATGATTGTCCGCGAGGAAAGTTTGGCTGGCTTTGCGCGTGATTGCCAGTTTGACCAGTTTATCAAGCTGGGTAAAGGAGAAGAAAAATCTGGTGGTCGCAATCGTGACACCATTCTTGGTGATGCCTTTGAAGCCTTTCTTGGTGCCCTTCTTTTGGATAAGGATGTGGTCAAGGTCAAGGAATTTATCTATCAAGTCATGATTCCTAAGGTTGAAGCAGGCGAGTTTGAGATGATTACAGACTACAAAACCCATCTCCAAGAGTTACTTCAGGTCAATGGCGATGTGGCTATCCGTTATCAGGTGATTTCTGAAACGGGTCCTGCCCATGATAAGGTCTTTAATGTAGAAGTTCTTGTTGAAGGAAAGAGTATTGGTCAAGGTCAAGGTCGGTCTAAGAAATTAGCAGAGCAAGAAGCTGCCAAAAATGCTGTTGAGAAAGGGCTGGATTCATGTATTTAAAGGAAATCGAAATTCAGGGATTCAAGTCTTTTGCTGACAAGACCAAGGTCGTCTTTGACCAAGGTGTGACGGCAGTCGTTGGACCAAATGGATCTGGAAAGTCAAATATCACAGAAAGTCTGCGTTGGGCCTTGGGGGAGTCTAGTGTCAAGAGTCTCCGTGGTGGCAAGATGCCAGATGTCATCTTTGCTGGAACAGAGAGTCGCAAACCGCTCAATTACGCTTCTGTAGTTGTAACTCTGGATAATCATGACGGATTTATTAAGGATGCTGGTCAAGAAATCAGGGTAGAACGCCATATCTATCGTAGTGGGGATAGTGAATACAAAATTGACGGCAAGAAAGTTCGTCTTCGTGATATTCATGATCTTTTCTTGGATACAGGTTTGGGACGAGATTCTTTTTCTATCATTTCACAAGGCAAGGTTGAGGAGATTTTCAACTCCAAGCCTGAAGAACGCCGTGCCATTTTTGAAGAGGCTGCTGGGGTTTTAAAATACAAGACTCGCAGAAAAGAAACAGAGAGTAAACTGCAACAAACTCAGGATAATCTAGACCGCTTAGAGGACATTATCTACGAGTTGGATAATCAAATCAAGCCTCTTGAGAAGCAAGCTGAGAATGCCCGTAAGTTTTTAGACTTGGAAGGTCAACGCAAGGCTATTTATTTAGACGTGCTAGTTGCTCAAATCAAGGAAAATAAGGCTGAACTAGAGTCGACAGAAGAAGAGTTGGCACAGGTTCAGGAACTCTTGATGAGCTATTACCAAAAGCGTGAAAAATTAGAAGAAGAAAATCAGAATCTCAAGAAGCAACGTCAAGATTTACAGGCTGAGATGGCCAAAGACCAGGGCAGTTTGATGGATTTGACCAGTCTAATTAGTGATTTAGAGAGAAAATTAGCCTTATCGAAACTGGAATCTGAGCAAGTAGCTCTGAATCAACAGGAAGCACAAGCACGTTTGGTTACTTTGGAAGATAAGAGAAATTTACTCAGCCAAGAAAAATCTGATAAAGAAAGCTCATTAACTCTGTTAGAGGAAAATCTAGTCCAAAATAATCAAAAACTCAATCGTTTAGAAGCTGAATTGCTAGCTTTTTCAGATGATCCTGATCAGATGATTGAACTCTTACGTGAACGCTTTGTAGCTCTTCTACAAGAAGAAGCTGATGTCTCAAACCAACTGACTCGCATCGAGAATGAGTTGGAAAATAGTCGTCAGCTTTCTCAAAAACAAGCAGATCAATTAGAAAAGCTGAAAGAACAGCTGGCTACAGCTAAAGAGAAGGCTAGTCAGCAAAAAGACGAGCTTGAAGCTGCCAAGGAGCATGTTCAGAAATTATTGGCTGACTACCAAGCTATTGCCAAGGAGCAAGAGAATCAGAAATCTTCCTATCAGGCTCAACAAAATCAACTCTTTGCCCGTCTGGATAATCTCAAAAACAAGCAGGCTAGAGCCCAAAGTTTGGAAAATATCCTCAGAAATCATAGTAACTTTTATGCAGGTGTTAAGAGTGTTCTCCAAGAAAAAGCCCGCCTTGGTGGAATTATTGGTGCAGTCAGTGAGCACCTGACCTTTGATGTACATTATCAAACTGCCCTAGAGATTGCACTGGGAGCCAGCAGTCAGCATATCATTGTAGAAGATGAGGGGGCGGCAACTAAGGCGATTGATTTCCTCAAACGAAACAGAGCTGGTCGTGCAACCTTCCTTCCTTTGACAACGATCAAGGCGCGTACGATTTCTAGTCAGAACCAAGATGCTATCTCTGCAAGTCCAGGTTTCCTTGGTATGGCAGATGAGCTGGTTACTTTCGATACTAGACTGGAAGCTATTTTCAAGAATTTGCTAGCTACGACGGCTATTTTTGATACCGTAGAACACGCGCGTGCAGCAGCTCGTCAGGTTCGTTATCAGGTTCGTATGGTGACATTGGACGGTACAGAGTTGCGCACAGGTGGCTCTTACGCAGGTGGTGCTAATCGCCAGAATAACAGTATTTTCATCAAGCCAGAGCTGGAGCAATTGCAAAAAGAAATTGCTAAAGAAGAAGCAAGCTTGCGTACAGATGAAGCGAGTTTGAAGAACTTGCAAGATGAGATGGCTAGATTGACAGAAAGATTAGAAGCAATCAAATCTCAGGGTGAGCAGGCTCGTATTCAGGAGCAGGGCTTGTCCCTCGCTTATCAGCAGACCAGTCAGCAAGTTGAAGAACTGGAAACTCTTTGGAAACTCCAAGAAGAGGAATTAAATCGTCTTTCTGAGGGAGATTGGCAAGCAGATAAGGAAAAATGCCAAGAGCGACTTGCTACTATTTCCAGTGACAAGCAAAATCTGGAAGCTGAGATTGAAGAGATTAAGTCTAATAAAAATGCCATCCAAGAACGTTATCAGAACTTGCAAGAACAGGTAGCGCAAGCTCGCTTGCTTAAGACAGAACTACAAGGGCAAAAACGTTATGAAGTAGCTGATATTGACCGTCTAGGCAAGGAATTGAATAATCTAGATATCGAACAAGAGGAAATCCAGCGCCTTCTTCAAGAAAAGGTTGATAATCTGGAGAAGGTTGATACAGATTTGCTCAGTCAACAGGTAGAAGAAGCCAAAACTCAGAAAACAAACCTCCAACAAGGTTTAATTCGCAAGCAGTTTGAGTTGGATGATATTGAAGGTCAACTGGATGATATTGCTAGTCATTTGGATCAGGCCCGCCAGCAGAATGAAGAGTGGATTCGCAAGCAAACACGTGCTGAAGCTAAGAAAGAAAAGGTCAGCGAGCGCTTACGTCATCTACAAAGCCAATTAACAGACCAGTATCAGATTAGCTATACTGAAGCTTTAGAAAATGCGCATGAGTTGGAAAATCTCAATCTGGCAGAGCAAGAGGTGCAGGATTTAGAGAAGGCTATTCGCTCACTGGGTCCTGTCAATTTGGAAGCTATTGACCAGTATGAAGAAGTACACAACCGTATGGATTTCCTCAATAGCCAACGTGATGACATTTTGTCAGCGAAAAACCTGCTCCTTGAGACCATTACAGAGATGAATGATGAGGTTAAGGAACGCTTTAAATCAACCTTTGAAGCCATTCGTGAGTCCTTTAAAGTGACCTTCAAGCAGATGTTTGGTGGAGGTCAAGCAGACCTGATTTTGACTGAGGGAGACCTGCTGACAGCTGGTGTTGAGATTTCTGTTCAACCACCAGGTAAGAAAATTCAGTCTCTTAATCTGATGAGTGGTGGTGAAAAAGCTCTATCGGCTCTTGCCTTGCTCTTCTCCATTATTCGTGTCAAGACCATTCCATTTGTTATCTTGGATGAGGTAGAGGCTGCGCTAGATGAAGCTAATGTTAAACGTTTTGGGGATTATCTCAATCGATTTGACAAGGACAGCCAGTTTATCGTCGTGACCCACCGTAAGGGAACCATGGCAGCGGCTGATTCTATCTATGGAGTGACTATGCAAGAATCAGGTGTCTCAAAAATTGTTTCGGTTAAGTTTAAAGATTTAGAAAGTATTGAAGGATGACAATTAAACTAGTAGCAACGGATATGGATGGAACCTTCCTAGATGGGAATGGACGCTTTGATATGGACCGCCTCAAGTCTATCTTGGCTTCCTACAAGGAAAAAGGGATTTACTTTGCGGTGGCTTCGGGTCGAGGATTTCTATCCTTAGAAAAATTATTTGCTGATGTTCGTGATGACATTATTTTTATCGCGGAAAATGGCAGTTTGGTAGAATATCGAGGTCAAGACTTGTATGAAGCGACTATGTCTCGTGAGTTTTATCTAGCAACTTTTGAAAAGCTGAAAACGTCACCTTATGTAGATATCAATAAACTGCTCTTGACGGGGAGAAAAGGCTCTTATGTGCTAGATACGGTTGATGAGATCTATTTGAAAGAGAGCCAGCATTATAATGAAAATATCCAAAAAGTAGCCAGTCTGGAAGATATCACAGATGACATTTTCAAATTTACAACCAACTTCACAGAAGAAACTCTCGAAGCTGGAGAAGCTTGGGTAAACGAAAACGTTCCTGGTGTGAAGGCTATGACAACTGGCTTTGAATCCATTGATATTGTTCTGGACTATGTTGATAAGGGAGTGGCTATTGTTGAATTAGCTAAAAAACTTGCTATCACAATGGATCAGGTCATGGCTTTTGGAGACAATCTAAATGACTTGCATATGATGCAGGTTGTGGGACATCCTGTGGCTCCTGAAAATGCACGACCAGAAATTTTAGAATTAGCAGAGACTGTGATTGGTCACCATAAGGACCAGTCGGTTATAGCTTATATGGAGGGCTTATAATGGCAGATATAAAATTGATTGCATTGGACTTGGACGGGACCTTGCTGACTACTGATAAAAGGCTGACAGATCGAACCAAGGCAACCCTGAAAGCTGCACGTGATCGTGGTATCAAGGTCGTATTAACAACTGGTCGTCCCTTAAAAGCTATGGATTTCTTTCTCCATGAGCTAGGGACTGACGGCCAAGAAGATGAGTATACGATTACTTTTAATGGTGGTTTGGTTCAGAAAAATACAGGTGAAATCCTTGATAAGACAGTCTTTTCATATGATGATGTAGCACGCTTGTATGAAGAAACAGAGAAATTATCACTGCCTCTTGATGCCATCTCAGAAGGAACTGTTTATCAAATCCAATCGGACCAAGAAAGTCTTTATGCCAAATTTAATCCAGCATTGATCTTTGTTCCAGTGGAGTTTGAAGACTTATCTAGTCAGATGACCTACAATAAATGCGTGACTGCCTTTGCTCAAGAACCCTTGGATGCAGCCATTCAGAAGATTTCTCAAGAATTGTTTGACCAATATGAAATCTTCAAATCACGGGAAATGTTGCTAGAGTGGTCACCAAAGAATGTTCATAAAGCAACAGGTTTGGCAAAACTAATCAGCCATCTTGGAATCGACCAAAGCCAAGTCATGGCTTGTGGTGACGAGGCCAATGACCTCTCTATGATTGAATGGGCAGGTCTTGGTGTTGCGATGCAAAACGCTGTTCCTGAAGTCAAGGCAGTCGCAAATGTAGTGACTCCAATGACCAATGATGAAGAAGCTGTTGCCTGGGCTATCGAAGAATATGTGCTGAAGGAGAACTAAGATATGGGATTATTTGACCGTCTATTCGGAAAAAAAGAAGAACCTAAAATCGAAGAAATTGTAAAAGAAGCTCTAGAAAATCTTGATTTGTCTGAAGATACTGAGCCTGCCCTTACAGAAGCTGAGGAAGTTTCTCAAGAAGAAGCAGAGGTTGAAGTTGTTGAACAAGTTGCGCTCCAAGAAGAGGAAAATCAAGAGACAGTTGAAGAAAATAACAATTTAGAGCCAGTTGTAAAAGTTCCTCAAGAAGAAATAGAAGAATTACCAAACTCAGAAGAAGTCTCATATGAAGAGAAGCTTGAGCACGAAGGAACTGTAGAAGAAAATAGTTCTGAAGTTCTTGAAGCAGAAACGCCTCAAGTAGAAGAAACTGTTCAGGAAAAATATGACCGCAGTCTCAAGAAAACTCGTACAGGCTTCGGTGCCCGCTTGAACGCCTTCTTTGCTAATTTCCGATCTGTCGATGAAGAATTCTTCGAGGAGTTGGAAGAACTGCTGATTATGAGTGATGTTGGTGTCCAAGTCGCTTCTAACTTAACAGAGGAGCTACGCTACGAAGCCAAGCTTGAAAACGCCAAGAAACCTGACGCCCTTCGCCGTGTCATCATTGAGAAATTGGTTGAGCTTTATGAAAAGGATGGCAACTACGATGAAAATATCCACTTCCAAGAGGGCTTGACAGTTATGCTCTTTGTTGGGGTTAATGGTGTTGGGAAAACCACTTCTATCGGGAAACTAGCCCACCGCTACAAACAAGCAGGAAAGAAGGTTATGTTGGTTGCGGCAGATACCTTCCGTGCAGGGGCAGTAGCCCAGCTAGCTGAATGGGGCCGTCGTGTGGACGTTCCAGTTGTGACTGGACCTGAAAAAGCTGATCCAGCCAGCGTTGTCTTTGATGGTATGGAACGTGCAGTGGCTGAAGGTATCGATATTCTCATGATTGATACTGCTGGTCGTCTACAAAACAAGGATAATCTTATGGCTGAGTTGGAGAAGATTGGCCGTATCATTAAGCGTGTTGTGCCAGAAGCTCCGCATGAAACCTTCTTGGCACTTGATGCATCAACAGGTCAAAACGCTCTTGTACAGGCCAAAGAATTTTCAAAAATAACGCCATTAACTGGAATTGTCTTGACTAAGATTGATGGAACTGCTCGAGGTGGTGTTGTTTTAGCCATCCGTGAAGAACTCAATATTCCTGTAAAATTGATTGGTTTTGGTGAAAAAATCGATGATATTGGAGAGTTTAACTCAGAAAACTTTATGAAGGGTCTCTTAGAAGGCTTAATCTAATCAGAAGCAAAAATCCTGCAAGGCACAAACTTGCAGGATTTTTTTTATTCTAAGCGACCATCTTGACGATAGGCGATATCTGGTTGCCAAGTCCATTTAGCACCGAATTTTTCAAGTAAGTCAAAGCTTGCTTGAGGTCCCATGCTTCCAGCTTTATAGTCATGAAGTGGGGCACCATTTTCAGCCCAGAGTTCTTCGATACGGTCAATCAATTTCCATGATGCACCAACCTCATCCCAGTGGCTAAAGTTAGTTGAGTTGTTATTTAAGACATCATAGATTAATTTCTCGTATGGTTCTGGGGAAGCACCAGTTGCAGTCGCATCTGTACGGTAATCAAGTGAGTTAGGAGCCAAGTTAAATTCTTCTCCTACTTGCTTCCCATTTAGGCTAAGAGAGAAGCCTTCTGTTGGTTGGATATAGATGGTCAAAATGTTTGGAGCAAGTGGTTCTCCAAAGATAGAATCCATTTGTTTAAAGACGATGTTGACATGAGTTCCTTTTTCAGTCAGACGTTTACCAGTACGGAAGAAGAAAGGAACGCCACGGAATCGATCGCTGTTTACAAAGAAGGCACCAGATGCAAAGGTTTCAGTTGTTGATTCTGGATTTACATTTGGCTCGCTACGATAAGAGATATATTTCATGCCATCAATCTTACCAGAGCGGTATTGACCACGGATAAAGTATTCTTTAAGTTCTTCATCAGTTGGGTGATAGAGGTTTTTAAAGACCTTAATCTTCTCAGCACGAATCTCGTCTTTTGTGAAGCTTGCTGGCTTGTCCATGGCAAGGAGAGAAAGCAGTTGTAGTGTATGGTTTTGTACCATGTCGCGGAGGGCACCAGATTGGTCATAGTAGCCACCACGTTCTTCTACACCCAAGCGCTCTGCAAAAGTAATTTGAACATTGTCGATAAAATCCTTGTTCCAAACATTTTCAAAAATCAAGTTTGCAAAGCGAACTGCAAAGATACTTTGGATCATTTCCTTACCAAGATAATGGTCAATACGGAAAATTTGTTCTTCGTCAAATGTTGCTAGGAGCTCGTCATTCAACTTGCTTGCAGTTGCGTAATCTGTACCAAATGGTTTTTCAACGATTAAGCGCTCAAAACCTTTACCATCCACAATGTTTTCAGACTTGAGGTGTTTTGCGATAGTTCCAAAGAATTGAGGCGCCATAGACAAGAAGAAGAGCTTGTTGTGTTCAGCTTGATACTTGTCATTTAGTTCAGCCTGCAATTGACGCAAAGCAATGTAGTGTTCTGTATCATTGACATCGTGACTTTGATAGTAGAAGTGGCTAGCGAACTCTTGAGCCTGTTCGGTACTATCTGCCAAATCAAGGATCGATTCGACTACAACAGATTCAAAATATTCCTTGCTCCAAGGACGACGAGCAGTTCCAATGACTGCAAAGTGCTCGGAAAGATTGCCGGATTTATATAGTCTAAAAAGGGAAGGGTAGAGCTTGCGTTTAGCCAGGTCTCCACTCGCACCGAAAATTGTAACAATAACCTTAGATGACATCTAGCTACCTAATTTCTATTTTATTCCTAGTCTTGCTAGGTATGAGGAAACCTCATTTCATAAACTTAATTCTAACATAATTTTCCTAAAAATCAAAAAATCCAATACGAGATAGAAAAAAACTGCAAGGAAATCCTTACAGTTTGCGTTTAGACGTTTAATACCTTGTCCAAGAACTCTTTCAGACGTGGGTGTTGTGGGTTGTCAAAAATTTGATCAGGTGTTCCGTCTTCAAGGAATTCGCCATCTGCAGTAAAGATAACTCGGTTAGCAACTTGACGGGCAAATCCCATCTCATGGGTTACGATAATCATGGTCATACCTTGCTCAGCCAATTCCTTCATAACGTTTAGTACGTCTCCAACCATCTCAGGGTCAAGGGCAGAAGTTGGTTCATCAAAGAGCATGATGTCTGGATTCATTGCTAGTCCACGAGCGATGGCCACACGTTGTTTTTGACCACCTGATAGGCTATCTGGGTTAGCATTAGCTTTATCTGCTAGCCCAACCTTGTCAAGCAACTCCATTCCCAATTTCTCAGCTTCTTCCTTAGTCATCAACTTGTGCTCGATAGGAGCAAAAGTAATGTTGTCCAATACAGACATATGAGGGAAGAGGTTAAAGTGTTGGAACACCATTCCGATATTTTCACGAACGTGGTCAACGTTGGTTGTTTTTTCAGTTAAGTCATAGCCGTTCACAGTGATGTGACCGCTCGTAACTTCTTCTAGAAGATTAAGGCTACGGAGGAAGGTCGACTTACCAGATCCTGAAGGACCGATGATACAAACAACATCTCCTTCATAGAATTTAGTTGTGATTCCTTTTAGAACCTCATTTTTTCCATAGTGCTTGTGTAAATCATTTACATCAATTTTTAATTTTGCCATTAACGAATCCTCTTTTCTAAGCGTTTCGCTAGTCTAGTCAAAAGTGTGATAATTACAAGATAGAAGATAGCAAGGATTGCATACATCTTGAAACTTTGGTAGTTACGGGCGATGATAATCTTACCAGTTTGGAAGAGTTCAACCAAACCGATAGCAGATACGATGGTTGTATCTTTAAGAGCGATAACGAATTGGTTAACAAAGTTTGGCAACATCAATTTAGTCGCTTGTGGCAAGATAATCTTACGCATGGTTTTTCCATAAGAGATACCCAAGCTTCGGCTGGCTTCCATTTGGCCAACCGGAACGGCCTGAATACCACCACGAACGATTTCAGCGATATAAGCAGCAGCATTGAGTGATAGGGCAATGGTACCAGCTACAAAGTCGTTAATTGGACTTTGTTGGCCTGTGATGGACTCGATGAAGTTTGGAATTCCCCAGAAGATGAAGGCTGCAAGAATCATCAAAGGAATACCACGGATAACGTCAACGAAAATCTCAGAGATCACACGAAGAGATTTGTAGGGGCTAACGCTAAACATACCGAAGATAATCCCGATAACAATAGCAATAGCAAATGAGATAAGAGCTAGAGCAAGAGTGATACCAAGTCCGCTAAGGAGCTGTTTGTAGTTATTTTGAAGCAAGCCCCAGATAGTTGTTTCATCAACAGTGCTTGTTGAAGTAGTTGAAGATTCGCTAGCTAGGTATTTGTCAAGAATCTTTTGGAATTCTCCGTTTGCTTTAAGGTTTGCCAGTCCGTTATTGAACATTTCAATCAATTCTGGATTTGCTCCTTTTTTAACGGCAAAGGCTGTTTCACCGATTGGAGTTCCAGCGATTGGAGTTTTCAATTTTTGGCCTTGACTAATAGAATATTTGAGAACAGGTTCATCATCCATAACGGCATCAATGGCACCAGTGTTTAAACTGTCATACATTGACGAACCATCAGCAAAGGTTTTAATTTTGTAGCCGTATTTGCTTTGATTTTCTGTTAGGAAGGTTTGAGAAGCAGTTCCGTTTTTAACACCAACTGTCTTCCCTTTCAAATCTTCATAAGAAGCAATAGTGCTTGATTCTTTGACACCGAGGATAGTATTGGCAGTGTAGTATGATTCTGAGAAGTCAAAAGTTGCCTTACGAGCATCTGTGACAGACATACCAGCAATGATACCATCTGCTTGACCAGCTTGTACAGCACTAATCGCTGCATCGAAACCTGGGTTGGTGATTTCAATTTCAAAACCTTGGTCTTTAGCGATTGCCTTAATCAATTCCATATCAATACCAGTAAATTGGTTGCTTGAATTTTGGAAAACAAAAGGTGCAAAAGAAGAATCGCTGGCAATGATGTATTTAGCCTTAACAGGAATGGCTTTTAATCCTGCTAGAGTAGTTGTAGTTGGCACTGCTGAAGATGATGAAGCAGTCCATTTCTTGATGATTTTATCAAGACTACCATCTTTTTTCATTTCAGCCAAGGCTTGGTTAAATTCAGTGACTAGGTGCTCGTATTTGCTACCTTTTTTCACACCGAAAGCAAAGCTACCTACAGCTTCTCCATCCATTTCAATATGGAGGTCTTGACCTTGGTTGATGGCATATTCGATAACAGGTTTATCATCCATCATAGCATCGATGGCACCAGCACTCAAGCTGTTGTTCATCAAATCACTAGTGTCAAATGTTTTAATAGTGAAGCCGTATTTATCTTTGATTGTTTCAAGAAAACGTTGAGCAGCAGTTCCGTTTTTAACACCAACGGTTTTGCCAGTTAATTGGTCATATTTACTAATCTTATGTGCCTTTGTAGTTGCAATGACAACTTTTGTATCATAGTAAGTATCAGACATGGTGAAGACTTTTTCACGTTCTTTCGTCTTTGTCATCCCTGCCATAATTGCGTCCGCTTGACCCGCTTGAACTGCATTCACCGCTGCGTCAAACCCAGGATAGGACATCTGAATGTTCCACCCTTTAATCTCAGCGACTTTGTTAATAATGTCAACATCAATTCCTTTATAAGTTTGATCTGAATCTTTAAACTCAAAAGGTGCATAGGCGGTATCAGACACAATCTTAATCGTCTCTGCTTTCGCAATACCTAATGAGAAAATTGGGAATAAAATTAGCAAAAATGCTAGAAATTTTTTCTTCATTTTTAGTCTCCTTTTCCGAATATTTTCCCATTATATCAGAAAAAGTAAAAAAAGGCAAATTTTTATATTTCTGTGTCAGAAAATATAACATTGTTTTTTCTTTTCTTTCTTGAATTGCTATTAAAAAGTGCTATAATAATAGTATATATAGAAGAAAAGAGGACAGGGATATGAAGAATAAAAGAATATTTAAAGACTTCCAAGCTTCAAAAATGAGTTTAAACATTTACACAAGCCCCTTGTTAGCCTTTGCTTTTGTCTTTATAGGAGAGTTTGTTGCATATACTTTGTATGGTATTAGTTTGTTAGCTCTCGTCGGCCTTGCTAGAAATTTTGGAGAGGCTGGTCAAAATCTTGCAAGCTACTTCCAAAACTTGCTGGCGAGCTTGACGGATAAAACAAGTGACTTTCGTTTAATTTTAGAATTGCTGTCCTTTGGTTTTGTTCTCAACACTGTATTCAGATGGACTAGAAAAGTTGAGAAAAGGCCTATTCGAACTTTAGGATTTTATAGAGAGAATTTTCTCGTCAATCTTCTGAAAGGATTTGGTCTGGGTCTGGTACTTTTTCTTCTGACCTTGTTAGGTTTAGTAGCTTTTGGGCAATATCGTTTGGAGTCCATTCACTTGAATCCTTATTCCATTTCCTTTGTTGTCTTTACTATCCCATTTTGGATTTTACAGGGGACAGCAGAAGAAGTGGTGTCCCGTGCTTGGCTCCTTCCTCAATTGGCCTCAAGAACCAATCTAAAACTTGCTGTTGTCATATCTAGCATATTCTTTACCCTGCTTCATATGGGGAATTCTGGTTTAACACCTCTATCTCTAGTGAATCTCTTCTTATTTGGAGTTGCCATGGCTCTTTACCTGCTCAAAACCGATACAGTTTGGGGTGTTGCAGGTATTCATGGGGCTTGGAATTTTGCTCAAGGAAATCTCTTTGGGATTTTAGTTAGTGGTCAACCGTCAGGAACATCGCTGATGACCTTTTCACCACAAGGTGATCAGAGCTGGCTATCAGGTGGCTCTTTTGGGCTCGAAGGATCTATCATGACAAGTCTAGTCTTGCTACTGCTGATTGTCTATCTCGCTTATCAATTGAAGAAAGAAAATGAAAGGATGTGACTTCGGTCCGTCCTTTTCTTCGTGAAAATGCTGTAAGTATGCTAAAATAGGAATAGCACATCGAGAGAGGATTCTTATGATCAATCGTATTACAGATAATCAATTTAAACTAGTATCAAAATATCAACCATCAGGAGATCAACCCCAAGCTATCGAGCAGTTGGTTGATAATATCGAGGGTGGAGAAAAAGCTCAGATTCTGATGGGGGCGACTGGAACAGGGAAGACCTATACCATGAGTCAGGTTATTTCCAAAGTCAATAAACCAACTCTGGTCATCGCCCACAATAAGACTCTGGCAGGACAGCTCTATGGGGAGTTTAAGGAATTTTTCCCTGAAAATGCAGTTGAGTACTTCGTATCCTACTATGACTATTACCAGCCAGAAGCCTATGTCCCTTCTAGTGATACCTATATTGAAAAGGACAGCTCTGTCAATGACGAGATTGACAAACTCCGTCACTCAGCGACTTCGGCCCTTTTGGAGCGCAATGATGTTATTGTCGTTGCCTCTGTCTCTTGTATTTATGGTTTGGGTTCGCCTAAGGAATACGCAGATAGTGTCGTTAGTCTCCGTCCAGGTCTTGAAATTTCTCGTGATAAACTTTTGAATGATTGGTGGATATCCAGTTTGAGCGCAACGATATTGATTTCCAACGGGGCAGATTTCGTGTGCGTGGGGATGTGGTAGAGATTTTCCCAGCTTCCCGTGATGAGCATGCCTTTCGAGTAGAATTTTTTGGAGACGAAATTGACCGTATTCGTGAAGTGGAAGCTTTGACTGGTCAAGTACTAGGAGAAGTGGATCATTTGGCGATTTTCCCTGCGACTCACTTCGTGACCAATGATGACCACATGGAAGTTGCCATTGCAAAGATTCAGGCAGAATTAGAAGAGCAGTTAGCTGTCTTTGAGAAGGAAGGTAAATTGCTTGAAGCCCAGCGTTTGAAACAGCGGACAGAGTATGATATCGAGATGCTACGTGAGATGGGTTATACAAATGGGGTTGAGAACTACTCTCGTCACATGGATGGCCGAAGCGAAGGAGAGCCTCCTTATACGCTTCTCGACTTCTTCCCAGATGATTTCCTGATTATGATTGACGAGAGTCACATGACTATGGGGCAAATCAAGGGTATGTACAATGGAGACCGCTCTCGTAAGGAAATGTTGGTTAATTATGGTTTCCGTTTGCCGTCTGCTCTGGACAATCGTCCTCTCCGTCGGGAGGAGTTTGAAAGTCATGTGCACCAGATTGTTTACGTTTCAGCGACACCAGGTGATTATGAAAATGAACAGACTGAGACAGTGATTGAGCAAATTATTCGTCCGACAGGGCTTTTGGATCCTGAGGTGGAAGTCCGTCCGACTATGGGACAGATTGATGACCTCTTAGGTGAAATCAATGCCCGTGTTGAAAAGAACGAACGAACCTTTATCACAACCTTGACTAAGAAGATGGCAGAGGATTTAACCGACTACTTTAAAGAAATGGGCATTAAGGTCAAGTACATGCACTCGGATATCAAGACTTTAGAGAGAACGGAGATTATCCGTGACCTGCGCTTGGGTGTCTTTGATGTCTTGGTCGGGATTAACCTGCTCCGTGAAGGGATTGACGTTCCTGAAGTGAGCCTAGTAGCCATTCTCGATGCTGACAAGGAAGGTTTCCTACGTAACGAACGTGGACTCATCCAGACCATTGGTCGTGCTGCCCGTAATAGCGAAGGACATGTCATCATGTATGCGGACACGGTTACCCAGTCTATGCAACGGGCTATCGATGAAACGGCCCGTCGTCGCAAAATCCAGATGGCCTATAATGAAGAGCATGGTATCGTTCCTCAGACAATCAAGAAGGAAATCCGTGACCTGATTGCTGTGACTAAGGCAGTTACTAAGGAAGAGGACAAGGAAGTCGATATCAATAGCCTCAACAAACAAGAGCGCAAAGAACTCGTTAAGAAATTAGAAAAACAAATGCAAGAAGCCGTCGAAGTACTTGACTTTGAACTAGCAGCCCAGATTCGGGATATGATGCTGGAAGTCAAGGCGTTGGATTAGAATAGTACTTAAAGGAGAAAATATGTCCCGTTCCCAATTAACGATTTTAACAAATATTTGTCTGATTGAAGATCTCGAAACCCAGCGCGTGGTTATGCAGTACCGTGCTCCTGAAACCAATCGTTGGTCTGGTTATGCCTTTCCAGGAGGCCATGTAGAAAATGGCGAATCTTTTGCGGAGTCTGTTATTCGTGAAATCTATGAAGAAACAGGATTGACTATCCAAAATCCTCAACTGGTAGGCGTTAAAAATTGGCCTCTGGATACAGGTGGGCGCTATATCGTCTTTTGTTATAAGGCGACTGAGTTCTCTGGTAGCCTTCGCTCTTCAGATGAAGGAGAAGTTTCTTGGGTGCAAAAAGACCAGATTCCTAACTTGGATCTGGCCTATGATATGTTGCCTTTAATGGAAATGATGGAAGCACCTGACAAGTCTGAATTTTTCTACCGTCATCGTACAGATGATGGCTGGGAGAAAGAAACCTTCTAGTCTTTTACTAAATAACCAAGTTTATCCAAGGCCTCCTCGATATAGTGGAGGTCTTGTTGTGTTTCGGCTTCGACTAGGTGGTAATGGATGCCATCTGTCAATTCAGACAAAGGTCTAAAGTCAGAATGCTCGACTTGTTCTAGAAAATGTTGCACATCTCTGCGACAAGACAATTTAAGCAAGGTTTCGATTTCTCCATAAACGGGATGGTCAATCAAGGTATTCTGGACACGTCCACCATTATCAACGATAGCAAGGAGTTCCTGGCCGATTTCTTCAACTTCATGTTTCACTTTGAACAGTTTGTGAACATAAGGATTGGTATCAATTTGCTTATAGATGTAGCCACGATTAGTGGATAGGATAGGAGCGCCATCGGCTCTTAAAATTGCAATGTCCTGTACAATGACTTGGCGTGTGACATGAAAATGCTCCGCCAAACTTTGGCCATTGAGAGCTTTAGGGGCTTCTTTCAAGAGTTGGAGAAGGGCTTGTTTGCGATCTTTTGTCATAGTTCTTCCTTTTAACGGCGTTTTCGAAGCACTTTATAGACAGCTAGTGCTAATGTATAGTCTACCATACTATGGATAATTGTACCAAATCCAACTAACACAAATAGAACATAAAACATATTTTCTACATTGGTACCGGAAGTTGCGTAAAAAACGACACAGGCTAATACTTCAGCAAGGGCATGAACAACAGCTAAAACAAAGTTGAAAATCCAGGAAGATTTTGGTTCATCTAGGGTATCGGGGAATTTTCGTAGGTAAAGAGCTCCTAGGGTACCAAAAACGATATGAGAGAAAGCTCGAAAAACGATCACCATGGGATAACCAGCCATCAAAAATCCAAAACTAGAGGCTAGGATGACAAAAACTGCCATCAAGGGCGATAAGAACATGGCGATAAAAATAGCGATGTGACTTCCCAAAGTGTAAGAAGCAGGTGGAATGACAATCTTAAAGGGCATAACAATTGGAATCAAAATCGCAATAGCCGTTAAGAGGGCAGTCATTGTCATAAATTGTGTCTTTTTCCTTGTATTCATCAGAATCTCCTTTTTAATTGTATATACACTAGTATAGTACAATAAGCAAGACAATAAAGCAAGAATTTACTTGGGGTTATAGGGGGGAAAGTTAAATATTGGTAAAGGGTTCACTAAAAAGAAACTACTTCAAACAAAATCTCCACCTTCAGGTTTGAAAGTGGAGATTGTTTTTATTTCTTCAAAGTTTGTAGTCGTGGAACAATAGCTAGGGTTAGAACTGCGGAAATGACTAATTCAGCAATCGAATTGGTTGAGATAACAGTTGCTAGGAGTTTTTGGATATTACCATCAAAGACATTTCCAAAAAGGTAGAAAATTCCTCCAAGGACAAAGACCGTGTTGGTAAGTGAACCAAGGGCACCAGCTAGGATCAGACCAGTCTTGTTTTTCATCAGTTTATAGACTAAGAAAGGAGTCAAACCAATCAAAATACGTGGGACGATGGCAATGATAGCTGAGTAGATGTTTCCATTTGGGACAAAGGGTGAGAAGAGGTAGCTTGTCGGTAGAATGGTAATAGTGTTAACCGTCAAGCTAAGTAGCCCCATCAAAAATCCAAGTGTAACCCCAACTCGTGGACCGTAAATGATACTGGCAATAATGACAGGAACATGAACAATGGTCGGTTTGATTGGAAATGGAAAAAGGTTAAAGATAAGTGAGCTCAGAAAGTGAATCACGAGCATGGTTGCAAAAAAGATAGCAATGGGTGCAATATTAGATCGTTTTTTCATCGAGAGTTTCCTTTATTCTTTCTAAAATAATTGTGAGATCGGCTAAAGCTCCTCGTCCGTGGTCTCCACAAGCTAGTAGGGATTCCTTAGGAGCAATCAGCTGATAGCCGTAGCTTTCTAATGTTTTCAGATTAGCCTGAGTTGCAGGATGGTCGTACATTTTTGTATTCATAGCAGGTGCAACGAGTTTGGGAATATGACTTGGTAATGCTAGAGCTATACTGGTTACCATATTGTCCGCAAAGCCATGGGCTAGTTTTGCAATAGTGTTAGCAGTTGCAGGGGCCACGATAAATAAATCTGCTTTTTTGCCAAGTTCAATATGATTAACCTGATCAGGATAGGGTTCCTTCATGACATCCAGGTGGATGGAATTCTGTGAGAGTACCTGTAGTGTCAAAGGTTGGATAAACTCTGTAGCAGCTTGGGTCATTAAGACAGTGACTTGATGACCTTGTTTTTTAAGCGAACTGACTAAATCTGCCGACTTATAAGAGGCGATTGAGCCCGTTACAGCCAAGAGAATGTTTGCCATAGCTTTCCTTTCTACGAATGATAGGCTTGAATTTTTTCAAGGAGGAGTTTTGCAATTTCTTCTTTAGTCTGGACTGTTTGAAGATGATCTTTCTCAACAAAGATTGCTCGGTGCTGAACTGCTGAGATTTGAGTGAGTCATTGCAATGATTAAGTCTGCTTGGTTTTGATGAGACTTTTTCGTGCAATGTCAACCAGATAGTCTTCGTTAACATCAACCAGCAGTTTGAAACCAATCAGATGAATAGCAGGATTCCACTCCTTGACTAGAGAGATGATTTTTGGTGTCTTTTTAAGGAACAAAACTTGAACATCATCAGTTGAAGAAATCTTAGCCTGATGATTCTGCTTGTTTAAAAATTCCTCTAGATTGGAACTAGCCTGAACTTCCTCTAGACCTGTCATATAAACAGGAGTGTAATCAGACACAGCCATTGAGTGAATCAAGACCTGATAGTCCTTGACACGTTCTTGCATTTCAAGGAGAAGATCGTTTGTATTGTTAATTTCTTGAATGCTTAGGTTGGGATGGGCTTCTGGCTTTAGAGCTCGTTTTGTTGTTATTAAACAAACTTCATGCCCTGCAGCAAGCAAGGTTTCTGTTATGATTTTCCCCAAGCGTCCTGTAGAATGGTTAGTGATAGAGCGGACGCTATCGATAGCTTCACTGGTACCGCCCGATGTAACTAAAATTTTCATAGCACTATTGTACACAAAAATAAACGGTAAGTAAAATGAAAGCGATAAATTTTTGGTAAAAGGAAAGAATATAGTTTCAAACTATAAAGCCATATAAAATTTAAGAAAGAACTCTAAAAACCTTAATAATAAGGGATATTTACGAACGTTTAGAGAGTTTAAGGATGTTAAAAATCTTGTTTTGTGTTATAATGAATTATCATATAAGAGGTTAGAGGAGTTTTGAATGAAAACAGATATTGAAATCGCACAGAGTATTGAGTTGAAGCCAATTGTTGATGTTGTAGAGAAACTTGGTATTTCTTACGACGATTTGGAGTTGTATGGAAAGTACAAGGCTAAGCTCAGCTTTGATAAAATTCGTGCAGTTGAGAGCAATCCAGTTGGAAAATTGATTCTGGTTACTGCCATCAATCCAACACCTGCAGGTGAAGGAAAATCAACTATTACCATTGGTCTTGCGGATGCCTTGAACAAGATTGGCAAGAAAACCATGATTGCTATTCGCGAACCATCTCTTGGTCCAGTAATGGGAATCAAAGGTGGTGCGGCAGGTGGTGGTTATGCCCAAGTTCTGCCAATGGAAGATATTAATCTCCACTTCACTGGAGACATGCATGCCATTACAACTGCCAACAATGCTCTTTCTGCCTTGATTGACAACCATTTGCACCAAGGGAATGAGTTGGGAATTGACCAACGTCGTATCCTTTGGAAACGTGTTGTGGACTTGAACGACCGTGCTCTTCGCCATGTGACCGTTGGTCTTGGTGGACCTCTAATGGTATTCCACGTGAGGATGGTTTTGATATTACAGTTGCTTCTGAAATCATGGCGATTTTGTGCTTGGCAACGGACATCGAGGATTTGAAACGTCGTTTGGCTAATATCGTTATTGGCTATCGCTACGACCGTACCCCTGTTTCTGTAGGTGATTTGCAGGTTGAAGGTGCCTTGGCTTTGATTTTGAAGGATGTGATTAAGCCCAACCTGGTTCAGACAATTTACGGTACACCTGCCTTTGTACACGGTGGTCCATTTGCCAATATTGCTCACGGATGTAACTCTGTCTTGGCAACGACAACAGCCCTTCACTTGGCTGATTACACAGTTACTGAAGCTGGTTTTGGTGCAGACCTTGGTGCCGAGAAATTCCTTGATATTAAGACACCAAACTTGCCAACATCTCCAGATGCAGTAGTTATTGTTGCAACCCTTCGTGCTCTTAAGATGAATGGCGGTGTGGCTAAAGATGCTTTGACAGAGGAAAATGTGGAGGCGGTTCGTGCCGGTTTTGCTAACTTGAAACGCCACGTTGAGAACATCCGTAAGTTCGGTACTCCAGCAGTTGTTGCGATTAACGAATTTGTTTCTGATACTGAAGCAGAAATTGCAGCCTTAAAAGAACTTTGTGCTTCAATTGATGTGCCAGTTGAACTAGCAAGTGTCTGGGCTGATGGCGCAGAAGGTGGAGTAGCACTTGCCGAAACAGTTGTTAAGACTATCGCTGAAAACCCAGCTAACTACAAACGTTTGTATGACAATGACCTTTCTGTTCAAGAAAAGATTGAAAAGATTGTTACTGAAATCTACCGTGGTAGCAAAGTAAACTTTGAGAAGAAAGCTCAAACACAAATTGCTCAAATCGTTCAAAACGGTTGGGATAAATTGCCAATCTGTATGGCTAAAACTCAATACAGTTTCTCAGACAATCCAAATGCACTTGGAGCACCTGAAAACTTTGAAATTACCATTCGTGAATTGGTACCAAAATTAGGTGCAGGCTTTATCGTTGCCTTAACTGGCGATGTCATGACCATGCCAGGACTTCCAAAACGACCAGCAGCTCTCAACATGGATGTTGAAAGTGACGGAACAGTCCTAGGTTTGTTCTAGTATATTGAAATTGACTTGAAATGAGTTTGGAGATTTTAATCCAAGCTCATTTTTTATCTAGATATAAGGCCTTGTCTTCAGCTGATGAGAGAGTTGTTTACTAGTCGTAACCAGTCTAGGTAAAGATATTTTCCCTGAATTCTGATATAATAGAAATATTGACTTCAAGAGTAAGGAAGAGAAGATGAACGCATTATTAAATGGAATGAATGACCGTCAAGCTGAGGCGGTACAAACGACAGAGGGTCCCTTGTTAATTATGGCAGGGGCTGGTTCTGGAAAGACCCGTGTTTTGACCCACCGCATTGCTTATTTGATTGATGAAAAGCTGGTCAATCCGTGGAATATCTTGGCCATTACTTTTACTAATAAGGCTGCGCGTGAGATGAAAGAGCGTGCTTATAGCCTTAATCCAGCTACTCAGGACTGTCTGATTGCGACCTTCCACTCAATGTGTGTTCGTATTTTGCGTCGTGATGCGGACCATATTGGCTACAACCGCAATTTTACTATTGTAGATCCTGGTGAACAGCGAACACTCATGAAACGTATTCTCAAGCAGTTAAACTTGGATCCTAAAAAATGGAATGAACGAAGCATCTTAGGGACTATTTCAAATGCTAAGAATGATTTGATTGATGATGTGGCTTATGCTGCCCAAGCTGGGGATATGTACACGCAAATCGTGGCTCAGTGTTACACTGCTTACCAAAAAGAGCTTCGTCAGTCTGAGTCGGTTGACTTTGATGATTTGATTATGCTGACCTTGCGTCTCTTTGATCAAAATCCTGATGTCTTGACCTACTATCAGCAGAAGTTCCAGTACATCCACGTTGATGAGTACCAAGATACCAACCATGCCCAGTACCAACTGGTCAAACTCTTGGCTTCGCGCTTTAAAAACATCTGTGTCGTTGGAGATGCGGACCAGTCGATTTACGGTTGGCGTGGTGCTGATATGCAGAATATCTTGGATTTCGAGAAAGATTATCCTCAAGCCAAGGTTGTTTTGTTGGAGGAGAATTACCGTTCCACTAAAACCATTCTTCAAGCGGCCAACGAGGTCATTAAAAATAACAAAAACCGCCGTCCTAAGAATCTCTGGACTCAAAACGCTGATGGGGAACAAATCGTTTACTATCGTGCCAATGATGAGCTAGATGAGGCTGTATTTGTAGCCAGAACTATCGATGAACTTGGTCGCAGTCAAAACTTCCTTCACAAGGATTTTGCAGTTCTCTATCGTACTAATGCGCAGTCCCGTACTATTGAGGAAGCCTTGCTCAAGTCAAATATCCCTTATACCATGGTTGGTGGGACAAAGTTCTACAGCCGTAAGGAAATCCGTGATATTATCGCTTACCTCAATCTCATTGCTAATTTGAGTGACAATCTCAGTTTTGAGCGTATTATCAACGAACCGAAGCGTGGAATTGGGCCAGGTACAGTTGAGAAAATCCGTGACTTTGCGAACATGCAAGACATGTCCATGCTAGATGCTTCAGCCAATATTATGTTGTCTGGTATCAAGGGTAAGGCAGCCCAGTCTATCTGGGATTTTGCAAATATGATGTTAGATTTGCGGGAGCAGCTAGACCACTTAACTATTACAGAGTTGGTTGAGGCTGTTCTAGAAAAAACAGGTTACGTCGATATTCTCAATGCTCAAGCGACTCTAGAAAGTAAGGCTCGGGTTGAAAATATCGAAGAGTTCCTTTCTGTGACGAAAAACTTTGATGATACCTCTGATGTGCCAGAAGAGGAAACTGGTTTGGACAAACTGAGTCGTTTCTTAAATGACTTAGCCTTGATTGCGGACACAGATTCAGGTAGTCAGGAGACATCAGAAGTGACCCTGATGACCCTACACGCTGCTAAAGGTCTCGAGTTTCCAGTTGTCTTTTTGATTGGGATGGAAGAAAATGTCTTTCCACTTAGTCGTGCGGCTGAAGATCCAGATGAATTAGAAGAAGAACGCCGTCTGGCCTATGTAGGAATTACGCGTGCAGAGAAAATTCTCTATTTGACAAATGCCAATTCGCGCCTGCTTTTTGGTCGTACCAACTACAACCGTCCGACTCGTTTTATTAACGAAATCAGCTCAGACTTACTTGAGTATCAAGGTCTGGCTCGTCCTGTAAATACAAGCTTTAAGGCATCTTATAGCAGTGGTGGTCTCGCCTTTGGTCAAGGTATGAGTCTTGCCCAGGCCCTTCAAGACCGTAAACGCGGTGTGGCACCAAAAACTATCCAGTCAAGCGGTCTCCCATTTGGTCAATTTACAGCTGGAACAAAATCAGCGTCTAGTGAGGCAAATTGGTCTATTGGTGACATTGCCCTCCACAAGAAATGGGGAGAGGGAACTGTTCTGGAAGTTTCAGGAAGCGGTGCTACGCAGGAATTAAAAATCAATTTCCCAGAAGTAGGTTTGAAAAAACTTTTAGCTAGTGTAGCCCCAATTGAGAAAAAAAATATAATTTTCCATCCTTCTCACGAATAATAAAGTGAGGAGGATTTTTATGTACAGTATTTCATTTCAAGAAGATTCACTATTGCCAAGAGAAAGACTAGCCAAGGAAGGAGTTGAAGCGCTCAGTAATCAAGAGTTGCTAGCTATTTTACTCAGGACTGGAACACGTCAAGCCAGCGTTTTTGAAATTGCCCAGAAAGTCTTGAGCAATCTTTCAAGCTTAACAGATTTGAAAAAAATGACCCTGCAGGAATTGCAGAGTCTGTCTGGTATCGGGCGCGTTAAGGCCATAGAATTACAAGCTATGATTGAACTGGGTCATCGTATTCACAAATACGAGACCCTTGAGATGGAAAGTATTCTCAGTAGCCAAAAGTTGGCCAAGAAGATGCAGCAGGAGTTGGGACATAAAAAACAAGAGCACCTGGTGGCGCTCTATCTCAATACTCAAAATCAAATCATCCATCAACAGACCATTTTTATCGGTTCTGCAACTCGTAGTATCGCTGAGCCGCGAGAGATTCTTCACTATGCTATCAAGCATATGGCGACTTCTCTCATATTGGTTCACAATCATCCTTCAGGAGCGGTAGCTCCTAGTCGAAATGATGATCATGTTACTAAACTTGTCAAAGAAGCCTGTGACCTGATGGGGATTGTCCTCTTGGACCATTTGATTGTCTCTCATTCCAGTTACTTTAGTTATCGTGAAAAGACAGATTTAATCTAAAGTTCATTAACGATATAGTCAAAGAGGTTTTTATCTTTGGGACGATTTTCAAATAGAAACTCTGGATGCCATTGGACACCGAGAAAGGCGACATCATCCGTACTCATGACAGCTTCAATGATACCATCCTTAGGATCATGAGCTGCAATCTTTAAGTTAGGTGCTAAATCCTTAATACTCTGATGGTGGAAGGAGTTGATATGGGAGATTTCTCCATAGATTTCTCGAAGAACTGTATCAGGTTCTGTCACCAAGCGTTGGGTTGTGTATTCGGCAGAACAATCCTGCCAGTGATCTTCGATATCTTGGTACAAAGTTCCACCCATGGCAACGTTAAAGAGTTGTGTTCCACGGCAGACAGAAAAAATTGGCTTTTTCTGTTTAATAGCTTCCTTGATGAGGGCCAGTTCAAAGATATCCCTTTGAGGGTGGTAGTCATCGCTATCGATGGTTTTTGGTTCACCATAGAATTTTGGATCAACATTTTGCCCACCTGTCAAGATGAGCTTGTCAATCATACTGATATAGTGGCAGGCCATTTCTTGATCACCAATCGGTAGGATGATGGGAATTCCTCCAGCTTCTTTAACGCCTTCAACAAAGCCTTTTGCTACGTAGCTCATCATGATGTCATCATCTGGATGAGTTTTTTCGTTTCCTGTAATCCCAATAACTGGTTTTTTCATAAAATGATTTTCGCTTTCTAATCCTCTTTTCGCATGAAGTAGAGGAGGGTTTGGAGTTCACTTGTCAAATCGACATACTGAACGACCACGTCTTTTGGTAAATGGAGATGGACTGGTGAAAAACTGAGAATTCCTTTCACGCCAGCATCCACCAAGAGATTAGCAACCTCTTGTGACTTGACGCTGGGAACTGTCAGGATAGCAGTCTTCACATCAGCATCCTTGATTTTATCCTTGATTTGAGAAATCCCGTAAATGGGAATCCCGTCAGGAGTTTGGGTACCGACTTCAGGATGGTCATCTAGGTCAAAGGCCATGATAATCTTCATCTTGTTACGCTCGTGGAAGCGGTAGTGGAGAAGGGCATGACCCATATTTCCAATACCAACCAGCATGACATTGGTAATGGAGTTATCATTGAGTAAATCGGCAAAAAATGTCATCAGTTTTTTGACATCATAGCCAAAACCACGGCGACCTAGTTCACCAAAGTAGGAAAAATCACGACGTACGGTCGCGGAATCAATACCGATAGCCTCTGCAATTTGCTTAGAGTTGGCACGTTCAATCTTTTCTGCATGAAATCTCTTAAAAATTCGATAGTAGAGAGAGAGTCTTTTCGCTGTAGCTTTTGGAATAGCAGACTGTTTATCTTTCACAAAATCACAACCTTTCTATTCTTCTATTTTATAGAAACATTGTGAAAAAATCAACAAAAACAAGAAAAAACTAAGAAAAATCTTAGTTTTAATGTAAAAAATCTGCATGTGATAGAAAACGGTAGAGGTCTCCGACCAGTCCTTGGTAAACTTCCTGCCCCTTAAAAGTCAGAGAAGTCACATAAAGTGTATCTGGTAGGGTAACGCATCCTGACAGAGCCAGCATGAGAGCCTCATAATCTTCATACTTGAGAGTCCGCTCTACATGATAGTTATCCTTATAGGTCAGTTCAAACATTTTGGCTCTATCTTTCCGATTTTGTAAAGACACCACGTTCTACCAAGCTATCCATGAGGAAATAGAATTTTTCCTGATGAATGTGGTGGTCTTCTGATTTGAAAATATCAACCAGACGTAGCCCAAACTTGTCAGTGATATTGATTTTAGCACCTGTAAGTTCCTTGTTAATGATGATTTTGAGTTGGAATCCCTCACCGCTGTTCGGAACTTTTTCCAAAAGGCGAGTCAATTCATAGTTACCAACCTTAGTCTCAAAAAAGGTGTTGTCCTTAAGGGTGAATTTTTTAACAGAAGGGCTAAGAGTGTAGTCGTAACGACAATTTTTTAACTGAATGGTTTTTTCAAATGCCATATGGCTAACCTCCGATAATTTCTTTTAAGGTTTTTGCGAGGGTTTGTAGGTCTTCAACAGTATTTTGTGGCGATAAACTGATACGAACGGATTCCTTCAAGCGTTCTGAATTTGCGCCATACATGGCTTCGAGAACATGGCTGGATTGGACAATGCCCGCAGTGCAGGCTGAGCCAGTAGAGATTGAAATTCCAGCTAAATCTAGACGAAGGAGTAAGAGGTCATTTTTCTGGCCAGGAAATCCAATATTGAGAACATAAGAGAGATGGTGTTCGCCTATATTCAAGTAATATTGAATGCCCTCTAGCTCTGCCAGAAAGGCAGTTTCTAGATTTTGTACATGTTGGAAATGTTCTTCTTGTTTTTCTAGGTCTTCTTTTAGGGCTGCAACCATGCCTACGATGGCAGCTAGATTTTCAGTTCCAGCACGTTTTTTCTGTTCTTGGTCTCCACCATGGAGATAGGAATCAAAGTCCATGCTAGATGCGTAGAGGAAGCCGATTCCCTTAGGACCATGGAATTTATGGGCTGAAGCAGTGAGAAAATCAATGCCCAATTCTTCTGGGTGAATAGGGATTTTGCCGATTGCTTGAACTGCATCAACATGATAAGCAGCAGGGTGTTGCTTGAGTATTTGTCCAATTTCAGCAATGGGAAGTAGGTTTCCTGTCTCATTATTGGCAAACATGGTAGAAACCAAGATTGTATCTTTACGTAAGGCCTCTTGAATTTGCTGGGCCGTGATTTCTTGATTTTTTGGCTGGATAATGGTTACTTCAAAACCAAAGTGTTGAACCAAGTAATCAATTGTTTCAAGGACAGCATGGTGCTCAATGGCAGTTGTGATGATATGTTTTCCTTGTTCTTGGTGACGAAGGCAGTAGCCAATGATAGCAGTATTGTTGCCTTCAGTCCCACCAGAAGTGAAAAAGATATGTTGAGGTTTTGTCTCTAGTAATTGAGCTAGTTCCTGACGGGCTTCACGCAAAAGTTTGCCAGCTTGACGACCATGACCATGGATACTAGATGGATTGCCATGGGTTTCTTGCATAACCTTGGTCATAGCTGAAATAGCAACTGCTGACATAGGAGTCGTTGCAGCATTGTCCAAATAAATCAAAGAATCACCTTATTTCTTTTTGTTGTAGGCAAAGAGTGGGCTGACTGGTTTTCTTTCGTGGATACGGACGATAGCATCACCAATTAACTCACTAGCAGTGATGTAGCATACGTTTTTAGGAGTTTTTTCTTTTGTTGCTACTGAATCAGTCACAAGAATTTCTTTAATATTAGTATTATCAAGAAGTTCAGCAGCACCTTCGACGAAGAGACCGTGGCTAGAAACAGCATAAATTTCTGTAGCCCCTTCACGTTCAACGATTTTAGCAGCTTCAGAGAAGGTACGTCCTGTATTCAGAATATCGTCAATTAAGATAGCTTTCTTACCTTCAACATCACCGATGATATAGCCTTCGTTGCGAGTTGCATCATCTTGTGGGTAATCGATAATGGCGATAGGAGCATCAAGATATTCAGCCAAGCTACGGGCACGCTTTACACCTGAATTTTTAGGGCTAACAACAACAACATCTGAGCCAAGTAAGCCCTTATCGCAATAATGTTTTGCAAATAAGGGAACTGTGAAGAGGTTGTCAACAGGAATATCAAAGAATCCTTGAACCTGAACGGCATGCAAATCAAGCGTAAGGATACGATCTACACCAGCCTTAACTAGCATATTGGCAACTAGTTTCGCTGTAAGTGGCTCACGAGGTGAAGCGATGCGGTCTTGACGTGCATAACCAAAATATGGAAGGACAACGTTGATACTGTGGGCACTTGCACGAACACAAGCGTCGACCATGATTAGCAATTCCATTAGGTGGTTGTTAACAGGGAAACTTGTTGATTGGATGATGTACACATCATAACCACGGACACTTTCTTCGATATTTACTTGGATTTCTCCGTCTGAAAATTGACGTGATGATAGTTTTCCAAGCGGTACACCAACAGCTTGTGCAATTTTCTGTGCAATCTCTTGGTTAGAGTTGAGTGCGAAAAGTTTCATGTTTTTTCTATCTGACATTATAGACCTTCCTCTGTAAACTTTTTAAATCCTAGCCATATCTGCCTAGCCTATATGAACTGGGATTTTTGTATTTTATTTTTTCTATTTTACCAAAAAATAGAGATTATTTCAGCTATTTTTCATGCTTTTGACAAATCGGACCAATTTTGAGGGAGCTTTTTGATAAGCAATCTGATTTTCCTCTAAAAATTGCTGGAAATCTTGTTTCCCTTGCTCGTGATTTTCCACTTCAAGCTCTAATTCGTAATCTGTAATATCAAAGTACTGACTTTCATCTAGTGCCATGAGGCCAATTGGTGTTTGCATTTCATAGCGAAGCGTTGTTAGACAACCAAGGACCTGCCATTTTTTACTTTGGATACCATGTTTTGCTAATTCATCAAGCACAAGCCCTTGAGGAAGTTCTTCCTTGTTCAGATAGTTTTCAGCATCTTTTAGTCGCAATTTTTGGTTGTACTCCATATTTCCAACACTTTGCGGGACTTTGAGTGTCAATTCTGCCCAGTCTTCAAAGGTTCGAATGCGCATAGCAACTTTCTTTTCTCTCAGTTCAAAATCAGGCGTGTCTATGTAGTAATTTTTTTGAAGAACAGGAGTGACGTCTGTGAACTGGTCCTTTAGACGATTGTATTCATCTTTTTTCAAGAGTGTTTTCAATTCAATTTCTAAATGTTTCATTTTTCTTACCTTTTCTTTATCGTTGAAAGCGGATTTATGGTATAATAAGCATTGTATTTATTGTATATGAATCTGGAGAAAAAATCAAAGATATTTTTGAAGGATAATATGAGAACAAGGGAGAATATATGACCTTAGAATGGGAAGAATTTCTAGATCCTTACATTCAAGCTGTTGGTGAGTTAAAAATTAAACTTCGTGGTATTCGTAAGCAATATCGTAAACAAAATAAGCATTCTCCGATTGAGTTTGTGACTGGTCGAGTCAAGCCAATTGAGAGCATCAAGGAAAAAATGGCTCGTCGTGGCATTACTTATGCGACCTTAGAACCCGATTTGCAGGATATTGCTGGTTTGCGTGTGATGGTCCAGTTTGTAGATGACGTCCAAGAAGTTGTGGCTATTTTGCGTAAACGTCAGGATATGCGGATCATACAGGAGCGCGATTACATTACTCATCGAAAGGCTTCGGGCTACCGTTCCTACCATGTGGTAGTAGAATATACGGTTGACACCATCAATGGAGCCAAGACCATTTTAGCAGAAATTCAAATTCGTACCTTGGCTATGAATTTTTGGGCAACGATAGAACATTCTCTCAACTACAAGTACCAAGGGGATTTCCCAGAGGAGATAAAGAAGCGACTGGAAATCACGGCCAAGATTGCTCATCAGTTGGATGAAGAAATGGGTAAAATTCGTGATGATATTCAAGAAGCTCAGGCCCTTTTTGATCCTTTGAGCAGAAAATTAAATGATGGTGTAGGGAACAGTGACGATACAGATGAAGAATACAGGTAAACGAATTGACCTGATAGCTAATAGAAAACCACAGAGTCAAAGGGTTTTGTATGAATTGCGAGATCGTTTGAAGAGAAATCAGTTTATACTCAATGATACCAATCCAGATATCGTTATTTCCATTGGTGGGGATGGCATGCTTTTGTCGGCCTTTCATAAGTACGAAAATCAACTTGATAAGGTCCGCTTTATCGGAGTTCATACTGGACATTTGGGCTTCTATACGGACTATCGTGATTTTGAGTTGGACAAGTTATTGACTAATTTGCAGCTAGATACTGGGGCAAAGGTATCATACCCTGTTCTAAATGTGAAGGTTTTTCTTGGAAATGGAGAGGTCAAGATTTTTCGTGCTCTCAACGAAGCCAGCATCCGCAGATCTGATCGAACCATGGTGGCAGATATTGTCATCAATGGTGTTCCCTTTGAACGTTTTCGCGGAGATGGGCTAACAGTTTCGACACCGACTGGTAGTACAGCCTATAACAAGTCTCTTGGCGGTGCAGTGTTACACCCTACCATTGAAGCTCTTCAGTTGACGGAAATTGCCAGCCTTAATAATCGCGTCTATCGAACGCTAGGTTCGTCCATTATTGTGCCTAAGAAGGATAAGATTGAACTCATTCCAACGAGAAACGATTACCATACCATTTCGGTTGACAATAGCGTTTATTCCTTCCGAAATATTGAGAGAATCGAGTATCAAATCGACCATCATAAGATTCACTTTGTTGCATCACCTAGCCATACCAGTTTTTGGAACCGCGTTAAGGATGCTTTCATCGGCGAGGTGGACGAATGAGGTTTGAATTTATCGCAGATGAGCATGTCAAGGTTAAGACCCTCTTAAAAAAGCACGAGGTTTCTAAGGGACTTCTGGCCAAGATTAAGTTTCGAGGCGGAGCTATTCTAGTCAATGACCAACCGCAAAATGCAACTTATCTATTGGACATTGGAGACCGCGTTACCATTGATATTCCTGCTGAGGAAGGTTTTGAAACTCTAGAAGCTATCGAGCGCCCACTGGATATTCTCTATGAGGATGATCATTTTCTGGTCTTGAATAAACCCTATGGAGTGGCTTCTATTCCTAGTGTTAATCACTCCAATACCATTGCCAATTTTATCAAGGGTTACTACGTCAAGCAAAACTATGAAAATCAGCAGGTTCACATTGTGACTAGGCTTGATAGGGACACTTCTGGCTTGATGCTCTTTGCCAAGCACGGCTATGCCCACGCACGATTAGACAAGCAGTTGCAGAAGAAGTCCATTGAAAAACGCTACTTTGCTTTGGTTAAAGGTGATGGATACTTGGAGTCAGAGGGGGAAATTATTGCTCCGATTGCGCGTGATGAAGACTCCATTATTACCAGACGTGTAGCTAAAGGTGGAAAGTATGCCCATACTTCTTACAAGATTGTAGCTTCTTATGGGAATATTCACTTGGTTGACATTCGCCTGCATACTGGACGAACCCACCAAATCCGGGTCCATTTTTCTCATATTGGTTTTCCTTTATTGGGAGATGACTTGTACGGTGGTAGTCTGGACGACGGTATTCAACGTCAGGCCCTGCATTGCCATTACCTATCCTTTTATCATCCATTTTTTAGAGCAAGACTTGCAGTTAGAAAGTCCCTTGCCGGATGATTTCAGCAACCTTATTACCCAGTTATCAACTAATACTCTATAAAAATTGTTTCAGAGTATAATTATTATCTTAAAGGAGAAAACTCATGGAAGTTTTTGAAAGTCTCAAAGCCAACTTGGTTGGTAAAAATGCTCGTATCGTTCTCCCTGAAGGGGAAGAACCTCGTATTCTTCAAGCGACTAAACGCTTGGTAAAAGAAACAGAAGTGATTCCTGTTTTGCTTGGAAATCCTGAAAAATTAAAATTTATCTTGAAATTGAAGGTATCGAAGATGGTTATGAAGTCATCGACCCTCAACACTACGATAAATTTGAAGAAATGGTTGCTGCCTTGGTGGAGCGTCGCAAGGGCAAAATGTCTGAAGAAGATACACGCAAGGTTTTGGTTGAAGATGTCAACTATTTTGGTGTTATGTTGGTTTACTTGGGCTTGGTTGATGGAATGGTGTCAGGAGCGATTCACTCAACAGCTTCAACAGTTCGTCCAGCCCTTCAAATTATCAAAACTCGTCCAAATGTAACTCGTACTTCAGGTGCCTTCCTAATGGTTCGTGGTACGGAACGTTACCTCTTTGGGGACTGTGCTATCAATATCAATCCAGATGCAGAAGCCTTGGCTGAAATTGCCATCAACTCAGCAATCACAGCTAAGATGTTCGGAATTGAACCTAAAATTGCTATGCTAAGCTATTCTACTAAAGGTTCAGGATTTGGAGAAAGCGTTGATAAGGTTGTTAAGGCAACTAAAATTGCTCACGACTTGCGCCCTGACCTTGAAATCGATGGTGAGTTGCAATTTGATGCGGCCTTTGTTCCAGAAACTGCAGCTCTGAAAGCTCCTGGAAGTACGGTAGCTGGTCAAGCAAATGTCTTTATCTTCCCAGGTATCGAGGCAGGAAATATCGGCTACAAGATGGCAGAACGTCTTGGTGGCTTTGCGGCAGTAGGTCCTGTTTTGCAAGGTTTGAACAAGCCAGTTAACGACCTTTCCCGTGGATGTAATGCTGATGATGTTTACAAGTTGACCCTTATCACAGCAGCCCAAGCTGTTCATCAATAAGATTTAGTCCTCTTTCCTTTGGGAAGAGGCTTTTTATACTCAATGAAAATCAAAGAGCAAACTAGGAAACTAGCCGCAGGTTGCTCAAAGCACTGCTTTGAGGTTGTAGATAGGACTGACGAAGTCAGTCACATATATACGGCAAGGCGACGTTGACGTGGTTTGAAGAGATTTTCGAAGAGTATTAATACTAGGAAAAGGACAGTTAGAATCTTCTGTGTTATACTAGAAATATGTTAGATTTGAAAGAATACGGTATCGTCATGTGGCCAGAGGAGAAGGTCATTTCTTTTCGTGAGAAACTTCTTGCTTGGTATGATGAAAACAAAAGAGATTTACCGTGGCGTAGAAGTAAAAATCCTTATCATATCTGGGTATCTGAAATTATGCTCCAGCAGACTAGGGTGGATACAGTTATTCCTTATTATGAACGATTCTTGGACTGGTTTCCAACAGTGGAAAGTTTGGCAACCGCGCCTGAGGAGCGTTTACTGAAGGCTTGGGAAGGTTTGGGTTATTATTCTCGAGTTCGTAATATGCAGGCTGCTGCTCAACAGATTATGGCTGACTTTGGTGGTCAATTTCCAAACACCTATGAAGGAATTTCCAGTTTGAAAGGAATTGGACCTTACACAGCAGGAGCCATTTCCAGTATTGCTTTTAACTTGCCTGAGCCTGCTGTAGATGGTAATGTCATGCGGGTTTTGGCGCGTCTGTTTGAAGTCAACCATGATATTGGCATTCCAAGTAATCGCAAAATTTTTCAGGCAATGATGGAAACCTTGATTGACCCAGAGCGTCCGGGTGACTTTAATCAAGCCTTGATGGACTTAGGATCTGATATTGAGGCTCCTGTAAATCCCAGACCAGAAGAAAGCCCAGTTAAGGACTTTAGTGCAGCATATCAGAATGGAACCATGGACCGATATCCAATCAAGGCTCCAAAGAAAAAGCCTGTCCCAATTTATCTTAAAGCCTTGGTGGTCAAAAATACTCAGGGACAATTTTTACTTGAAAAAAATGAAAGTGAAAAGCTATTGGCAGGTTTTTGGCATTTCCCCTTGATAGAAGTAGATAACTTTTCGCAAGAAGAGCAGTTTGACCTCTTTCATCAGGTTGCAGAAGAAAGTGTGAACTTTGGCCCCAGTCCAGAAGAGAGTTTCCAGCAGGACTATGATTTAGATGTTGATTGGCTTAATCTGCACTTTGAGACTGTCAATCATGTTTTTAGCCATCGTAAGTGGCATGTACAGATTGTAGCAGGTCAGGTGAGTGATTTCCATGATTTTTCAGATAGGGAAGTTCGCTGGCTTTCACCAGAAGAGTTTAAGAATTACCCACTTGCCAAACCCCAACAAAAAATCTGGCAGGCTTATGCACAAGCCAACTTAGACAATAGCAAAGACTAGCTATTGTGTCTTCTTGTTATTTTTTTGATATAATAGTAGAGAAAAAGGTGAACAAATGAAAAAAAATATTAAATTGTAGATGATGAAAAACCAATCTCGGATATTATCAAGTTTAATATGACCAAGGAAGGTTACGAGGTTGTAACTGCTTTTAATGGTCGTGAAGCACTAGAACAATTTGAAGCAGAGCAACCGGATATTATTATTCTGGATTTGATGCTTCCAGAAATTGATGGTTTAGAAGTTGCTAAGACCATTCGCAAGACAAGTAGTGTGCCTATTATCATGCTTTCTGCTAAAGACAGTGAATTTGATAAGGTTATCGGTTTAGAGCTTGGAGCGGATGACTATGTAACCAAACCCTTCTCAAATCGTGAGTTGCAGGCGCGTGTTAAAGCTCTTCTTCGTCGTACGGACTTGGTTTCTGTAGATAATCAAGAGTCAGATGAAAAGAAAACCCAACCCTTGCAAATTGGGGACTTGGAGATTGTACCAGATGCTTATGTAGCTAAAAAATACGGTGAAGAACTAGACTTAACCCACCGTGAATTTGAGCTTTTGTATCACTTGGCTTCTCATATTGGTCAAGTGATTACCCGTGAACACTTGCTTGAAACGGTCTGGGGTTATGATTATTTCGGAGATGTTCGGACTGTTGACGTAACTATCAGACGTTTGCGTGAGAAGATTGAAGATACACCAAGTCGTCCAGAGTACATCCTAACACGTCGCGGTGTTGGTTATTATATGAGAAATAATGATTGAATTTATTAGAAAAAATATTCTTACTAGTGATTTTATCTTCATTTTAATTTTATTGGGTTTTATCTTGATTGTTACCTTGCTTTTGCTAGAAAATCGGCGAGATAATATTCGGTTGAAGCAAATTAATCAAAAGGTGAAAGACCTGATTGCAGGAGACTATTCTCAGGTATTGGATATGCAGGGAAGCTCTGAAATCACTAATATTACCAATAATCTCAATGATTTATCAGAAGTAATCCGTTTGACTCAAGAAAATCTGGAACAAGAGAGTAAACGATTACATAGTATCCTCTCTTATATGACGGACGGAGTCCTTGCGACCAATCGTCGTGGCAAGATTACCATGATTAATGACATGGCTAAGAAACAGTTAGGTGTTCAGAAAGAAGATGTTCTAAACAAAAGTATTCTAGAATTGCTTGAGATTGAAGATGAGTATGAACTTCGTGATTTGATTACCCAAGTTCCTGAGCTTATGATTGATTCTCAGGATGCCAATGGTGAATATCTGAGCCTTCGTGTACGTTTTGCCTTGGTTCGTCGAGAGTCTGGCTTTATCTCAGGTTTGGTTGCAGTTTTGCATGATACGACGGAGCAGGAGAAGGAAGAACGGGAACGGAGACTCTTTGTTTCCAACGTTAGTCATGAGTTGAGGACACCTCTGACCAGCGTAAAATCCTATCTTGAAGCCTTGGATGAGGGAGCCTTGTCAGAACCTGTCGCACCAGACTTTATCAAGGTATCTCTTGATGAAACTAACCGTATGATGCGAATGGTGACAGATCTTCTCCATCTTTCACGTATTGATAATGCAACCAGTCATCTAGATGTCGAACTGATTAACTTTACTGCCTTTATTACCTTTATCCTTAACCGTTTTGATAAGATGAGGGGATCAGATGAAGAGAAGAAATACGAATTGGTTAGAGATTATCCGATTACGTCTGTCTGGATTGAAATTGATACAGACAAAATGACGCAGGTGATTGATAATATTCTTAACAATGCCATTAAGTATTCACCAGATGGTGGGAAAATCACAGTGACCATGAAGACAACTGATGATCAGATGATTTTATCTATCTCAGACCAAGGTTTGGGTATTCCTAAGCAGGATTTACCACGAATCTTTGACCGTTTTTATCGTGTGGATCGTGCCAGAAGTCGTGCCCAAGGTGGTACAGGCCTAGGACTGTCTATTGCTAAAGAAATTATCAAACAACATAAGGGCTTTATTTGGGCCAAAAGTGAATACGGTAAGGGATCAACCTTCACTATTGTGCTCCCTTATGATAAGGATGCAGTGAAAGAAGAAGTATGGGAGGACGAAGTAGAAGACTAGAATGAGTGAAATAGGCTTTAAATACAGTATTTTAGCGTCGGGTTCCAGTGGAAATTCCTTTTATCTGGAAACCCCAAAAAAGAAACTTTTAGTGGATGCAGGCTTATCTGGTAAGAAAATCACCAGCCTACTTGCTGAAATAAATCGTAAACCAGAAGATTTGGATGCTATCTTGATTACGCATGAGCATTCTGACCATATCCATGGAGTAGGAGTTTTGGCTCGCAAGTATGGTATGGATTTGTATGCTAATGAAAAGACCTGGCAGGCTATGGAAAATAGCAAGTATCTTGGCAAGGTGGATTCATCTCAGAAGCACATTTTTGAGATGGGTAAAACCAAAACCTTTGGAGATATTGACATCGAGAGTTTTGGTGTAAGCCATGATGCAGTCGCACCGCAGTTCTATCGCTTTATGAAGGATGATAAGAGTTTTGTCATGCTGACTGATACAGGTTATGTTAGTGACCGTATGGCAGGAATTGTCGAGAATGCAGATGGCTATCTTATCGAGTCCAACCATGATGTAGAGATTCTGCGAGCAGGATCTTATGCTTGGCGACTCAAACAACGAATCCTATCGGATCTCGGTCACCTTTCTAACGAAGATGGTGCCGAAGCTATGATTCGTACCTTAGGAAATCGCACTAAGAAAATCTACCTTGGTCACTTGTCTAAGGAAAACAATATCAAGGAGCTGGCTCACATGACTATGGTCAATCAGCTAGCTCAAGCTGATCTGGGAGTCGGAGTAGACTTTAAGGTTTATGATACCTCACCGGATACTGCAACACCATTGACAGAGATATAAAAAGAAGGCGAATGTGCCTTCTTTTTTATATATTTTACAATCCAGCAAATTCTTTGATTTCTTGTGCTGACATTGAAGAGTCGCAACGGACATTGATTTGTCCATCTGCAATGTGAACGAAGCCTGGTACAGTTGGGATTCCGTAGCGTGAGCGGAATGCTTGCAACTCATTGAGTTGGCTTGCTTCTTCACTATTAATGAAGTAGATATGGGCTTTGGTTTCAGCTACGACACCTGCCAAGGTACCAGCAAATTTACGGCAGTAAGGGCAAGTTTTGCGACCGATAAAGAAGGTTGCAGTTTCTTTATTATCAAGAGCTTCTTGGGCACGCGCAACTGTAGTGACTTCAAGGTCTTTGATATTATCTAAAAATTGTTCCATGAGATTACCTCGCTTTCATTGATAAGTCTAGTATGCCATAAAGTTTCTAAAATTGCTTAGATTTGATACGAAAAAAAGATGAGATTGGTTAGTCTCATCTTTTATAGGACCTTATTTTACAAAAGCATTGATTTCTGCTTCGATGTTATCAATCTTAGCTTGTGATTCTTCGTTGGTTTCACCTACAACTGCAATGTAGAACTTGATTTTTGGTTCTGTACCTGAAGGGCGAACAGCAATCCATGAACCGTCAGCAAGTGTGTATTTCAACACATCACTTGGAGGAGTTGTCAAGTTTGTAACAGTTCCGTCAGCAGCAGTAGCAGTTTGAGCTTTGAAGTCTTCTACGACAGTGATAGCTGTTGCATTCCATTCTTTTGGAGCATTGTTACGGAATTTAGCCATAATTGCTTTGATTTGTTCAGCACCATCGACACCTGAAAGGGTAACAGAGATAGTTTTTTCTGCGTAGTAACCGTACTCTTTGTAGATTTCTTCGATACCGTCAGCAAGGGTCAAACCGCGTGAACGGTAGTAGGCAGCAAGTTCAGCAACGACAAGAACGGCTTGGATAGCATCTTTATCACGTACGAATGGTTTAATCAAGTAACCGAAGCTTTCTTCAAATCCCATCATGTAAGTGTGATTGTGTTTTTCTTCGAATTCTTGGATTTTTTCAGCGATAAATTTGAAACCTGTCAAAACGTTTAACATGGTTGCACCGTAGCTTTCAGCAATCTTCGTTACCAAGTCAGTTGATACGATAGATTTGCAGAGAGCCGCATTTTCAGGAAGAGTTCCTGCGTTTTTGTGGGCTTCCAAGATGTATTTAGCCATGATAGCACCGATTTGGTTACCTGATAGGTTAAGGTAGCTACCATCTTTTTGAAGAACTTCAACACCAACACGGTCTGCGTCTGGGTCAGTTGCCACAAGAACATCTGCACCAACTTGACGACCAAGTTCTTCAGCAAGAGCAAAGGCTGCTTGGCTTTCTGGGTTCGGAGATTTTACAGTTGAGAAGTCTGGGTCAGCAGTTGCTTGCGCTTCAACAACTTGAACAGAGTCAAATCCTGCTTGGGCAAGAGCACGACGAGCCAACATTTCACCAGTACCATGAAGTGGTGTGTAGACAATCTTCATGTCTTTACCAAATTCTTCAATCAAGGCTGGGTTGATGTTAACGTCCTTAACTTCTTTGAGGTATTCTACATCGACAGCTTCACCGATGACTTCAATCAAGCCAGAAGCTTTTTCAGCTTCCACATCAGCAACTTCTACCGCAAATGGGTTTTCGATTGCACGGATATAAGTAGTCAAAGCGTCTGCATCGTGTGGAGGCATTTGTCCACCGTCTTCACCGTAAACCTTGTAACCGTTAAATGGTGCAGGGTTATGGCTGGCTGTAACCATGATACCTGCGAAACAGTTGAGGTGACGAACTGCAAATGATAGTTCTGGAGTTGGACGAAGGCTTTCAAAAACGTAAGATTTGATACCGTGTTTAGCAAGAACTGCTGCAGATTCAAAGGCAAACTCAGGTGAGAAGTGACGGCTATCGTAGGCGATTGCTACACCACGTTCTTTTTCGTTTCCACCTTTTGACTCAATCAAACGAGCCAATCCTTCAGTAGCTTGGCGAACAACGTAGATGTTGATGCGGTTTGTACCAGCACCAATCAAGCCACGCATACCTGCAGTACCAAATTCAAGATTGGTATAGAAGGCATCTTCCTTTGTTTTTTCATCCATATTTTCCAAATCTTGACGAAGGTAGTCAGGAAGATCCGCAAAATCAACCCATTTTTGGTAATTTTCTTGGTAAGACATTAAAATTCTCCTTTTGTAAATTGTTTTAACCGTTCACATTATAGCATTTTTTAGCGTTTTAGTAAAACGGTAGCATAATTTTCAGAATAGTGGTGACATATGCCGGTTTATCAAGTCTTGAATGCCTTAGGGAAACATGCTATACTACTTGTATGATTATTTTACAAGCTAATAAAATTGAACGTTCTTTTGCAGGAGAGGTTCTTTTTGATAATATCAACCTGCAGGTTGATGAACGAGATCGGATTGCTCTTGTTGGGAAAAATGGTGCAGGTAAGTCTACTCTTTTGAAGATTTTGGTTGGAGAAGAGGAGCCAACTAGTGGAGAAATCAATAAGAAAAAAGATATTTCTCTGTCTTACCTAGCCCAAGATAGCCGTTTTGAGTCTGAAAATACCATCTACGATGAGATGCTTCATGTTTTTGATGATCTACGTCGGACAGAGCAACAACTTCGTCAGATGGAGTTGGAGATGGGTGAAAAGTCTGGTGAGGATTTGGATAAGCTGATGTCAGATTATGACCGCTTATCTGAGAATTTTCGCCAAGCAGGTGGCTTTACTTATGAAGCTGATATCCGAGCGATTTTAAATGGATTCAAGTTTGACGAGTCTATGTGGCAGATGAAAATTGCTGAGCTTTCTGGTGGTCAAAATACTCGTTTGGCTCTAGCCAAAATGCTCCTTGAAAAGCCCAATCTCTTGGTCTTGGACGAGCCAACCAACCACTTGGATATTGAAACCATAGCCTGGCTAGAGAATTACTTGGTAAATTATAGTGGTGCCCTCATTATCGTCAGCCACGACCGTTATTTTTTGGATAAGGTTGCGACAATTACGCTAGATTTGACCAAGCATTCTTTGGATTGCTATGTGGGCAATTATTCTCGTTTTGTTGAGTTGAAGGAGCAAAAGCTAGCTACTGAGGCAAAAAACTATGAAAAGCAGCAGAAGGAGATCGCTGCTCTGGAAGACTTTGTCAATCGTAATCTAGTCCGAGCTTCAACGACCAAACGTGCCCAATCTCGCCGCAAACAGCTGGAAAAAATTGAGCGTTTAGACAAGCCTAAAGCTGGTAAGAAATCAGCCAACATGACCTTCCAGTCTGAAAAAACGTCTGGTAATATCGTTTTGACAGTTGAAAATGCAGCCATTGGTTATGATGGGGAAATACTGTCAGATCCTATCAATCTAGACCTTCGCAAGATGAATGCTGTTGCTATTGTTGGACCAAACGGTATTGGAAAATCAACCTTTATCAAATCAATCGTGAACCAGATTCCTTTTATCAAAGGTGAAAAGCGATTTGGGGCTAATGTTGAGGTTGGTTACTATGACCAAACCCAAAGCAAGCTGACACCAAGTAATACTGTATTGGATGAACTCTGGAATGATTTTAAACTGACACCAGAAGTTGAAATCCGTAATCGTCTTGGTGCCTTCCTTTTCTCAGGAGATGATGTTAAAAAATCAGTCGGCATGTTATCTGGTGGCGAAAAAGCTCGTTTGCTTTTAGCTAAATTGTCTATGGAAAACAACAACTTCTTGATTCTGGACGAGCCAACAACCACTTGGATATTGATAGCAAGGAAGTGCTAGAAAATGCCTTGATTGACTTTGATGGAACTCTTCTATTCGTCAGCCACGACCGTTACTTTATCAATCGTGTGGCTACCCATGTTCTAGAATTGTCTGAGAATGGCTCGACTCTTTACTTGGGAGATTATGACTACTATGTTGAGAAGAAAGCAGAAGTAGAAATGATTCAAAGTGAGGAAGCTTCAACTAGCAATCAAGCAGAAGAATCAAGTCCAGTTAATGACTATCAAGCTCAGAAAGAAAGTCAAAAAGAAGTACGCAAACTCATGCGACAAATTGAAAATCTAGAAGCTGAAATCGAAGAGTTAGAAAGTCAAAGCCAAGCCATTTCTGAACGAATGTTGGAAACAAACGATGCCGACAAACTGATGGAATTGCAGGCTGAGCTGGACAAAATCAGCCACCGTCAGGAAGAAGCTATGCTTGAATGGGAAGAATTATCAGAGCAGGTGTAAAGATGGAACATCTTGGAAAAGTATTTCGTGAATTTCGAACAAGTGGCAATTATTCTTTAAAGGAGGCCGCAGGGGAGTCCTGTTCAACTTCCCAGTTATCTCGCTTTGAGCTTGGGGAGTCTGATCTAGCAGTTTCTCGTTTCTTTGAGATTTTGGATAATATTCATGTGACCATTGAAAATTTCATGGACAAGGCTAGGAATTTTCATAATCATGAACATGTGTCTATGATGGCGCAGATTATCCCGCTTTACTACTCAAATGATATTGCAGGTTTTCAAAAGCTTCAAGAAGAACAACTTGAAAAGGCTAAGAGTTCGACAAATCCCCTATATTTTGAGCTGAACTGGATTTTGCTACAAGGTCTGATTTGTCAAAGAGATGCGACTTATGATATGAAGCAGGATGATTTGGATAAGGTAGCAGATTATCTCTTTAAAACAGAAGAATGGACCATGTATGAGTTGATTCTTTTCGGGAACCTCTATAGTTTTTACGATGTGGACTATGTCACACGGATTGGTAGAGAAGTTATGGAGAGGGAGGAATTTTATCAAGAGATTGGTCGCCATAAGAGATTGGTGTTGATTTTGGCCCTCAATTGTTACCAGCATTGTTTAGAGCATCTTTCTTTTGACAATGCAAGCTATTTTGAGACTTATACAGAGAAGATTATTGGTAAAAACATTAGTCTTTATGAGCGAAATATTTTACATTACCTAAAAGGTTTTGCCTGGTACCAAAAAGGACAGTGTAAAGAAGGTTGTAAGCAAATGCAAGAGGCCATGCATATTTTTGACGTGTTAGGTCTTCCAGAGCAAGTAGCCTACTATCAAGAACACTACGAAAAATTTGTCAAAGATTAATTTTCCCAAATATGGGAAAAAGAAAGAAGCTCCTTTCGGTTTTGATACAATAGTTTCAAAATTTGAGAGGAGTTTTTATATGAATCGCTATGCAGTACAGTTGATTAGCCGTGGAGCTGTTAACAAGATAGGGAATATGCTCTATGATTATGGAAATAGTGTCTGGTTGGCTTCCATGGGAACTATCGGACAGACAGTTTTAGGAATGTATCAGATTTCTGAACTCGTCACATCTATTCTAGTAAATCCTTTTGGTGGAGTTATATCAGACCGTTTTTCTCGTCGTAAGATTTTAATGACTACAGACCTTGTTTGTGGGATTCTTTGTCTGGCTATTTCTTTCATAAGGAATGACAGCTGGATGATTGGGGCTTTGGTTTTTGCTAATATTGTGCAGGCTATTGCATTTGCATTTTCTCGTACAGCCAATAAAGCCATTATAACTGAGGTTGTTGAGAAAGACGAGATTGTGACCTACAATGCTCGTTTAGAGTTAGCCTTGCAGGTTGTAGCTGTAAGTTCTCCTGTACTTTCCTTCCTTGTTTTACAATTTGCCAGTCTCCATACGACGCTTGTTTTAGATGCCATTAGTTTTTTCATCGCATTTACCTTGGTAGCTTTTCTCCCTAAAAAAGAGACTCAGGAACAAGAGAAAAAGACTTTCAGCTGGAAAGCCATTTTTGCTGATATGAAAGATGGACTTGGCTATATTTGGCGCCAGAAAGAAATCTTTTTCCTTTTGTTAGTAGCTTCCAGTGTTAATTTCTTTTTTGCCGCTTTTGAATTTCTCCTCCCCTTTTCAAATAGGCTTTACGGAGTAGAAGGAGCTTACGCAAGTATTTTGACTATGGGGGCTATTGGTTCCATCATTGGGGCTCTTCTAGCTAGTAAAATTAAAGCTAATGTTTATAATCTTTTGATTTTACTGGCTTTGACAGGTGTCGGAGTTCTTATGATGGGATTACCACTTCCAAATTTGCTTTCCTTTTCTGGAAATTTAGTTTGTGAATTGTTTATGACAATTTTTAATATTCACTTTTTTACTCAGGTGCAAACCAAGGTTGAGGGGGAATATTTGGGGAGAGTATTAAGCACAATTTTTACCTTAGCCATTCTATTTATGCCTATTGCCAAAGGTTTTATGACAGTGCTACCAAGTGTACATCTCTTTTCTTTCTTGATAATTGGAAGCGGGGTTATCATCCTGTCTTGTCTATCCCTCGTGTATGTGCGAACTCATTTTGAAAAAGAGACATAAGTTTGCTTGTACTTCAAAAATAATTCCAATCTGAGTGTTTTTTCCGCCCTTCTCGTTTGTGAGGAGGGCTTACTTTGTGGTAAAATGGTTTTATGAATAAAAGAATGAATGAGTTAGTCGCCTTGCTTAATCGCTATGCGACTGAGTATTATACCAGCGATAATCCGTCGGTTTCAGACAGTGAGTATGACCGTCTTTACCGTGAGTTGGTCGAGTTAGAAACTGCTTATCCAAAGCAAGTGTTAGCAGACAGTCCGACCCATCGTGTTGGTGGCAAGGTTTTAGATGGTTTTGAAAAATACAGTCATCAGTATCCTCTTTATAGTTTGCAGGATGCTTTTTCACGTGAGGAGCTTGAAGCTTTTGATGCGCGTGTTCGTAAGGAAGTTGCCAATCCGACCTATATTTGTGAGCTGAAAATCGATGGCTTATCTATCTCGCTTACTTATGAAAAGGGGATTCTAGTTGCAGGTGCAACACGTGGAGATGGTTCAATTGGTGAAAATATCACAGAAAACCTCAAGCGTGTTAAGGATATTCCTTTGACTTTGCCAGAAGAACTAGATATCACAGTTCGTGGGGAATGTTATATGCCACGCGCTTCTTTTGACCAGGTCAACCAAGCTCGACAAGAAAATGGAGAGCCTGAATTTGCCAATCCTCGTAATGCGGCGGCAGGAACCTTGCGTCAGTTGGATACAGCTGTAGTTGCCAAGCGCAATCTTGCGACTTTCCTCTATCAAGAAGCTAGCCCTTCAACTCGAGACAGCCAAGAAAAGGTTTTGAAGCATCTCGAACAACTTGGTTTTGTGGTTAATCCTAAGCGAATCTTGGCTGAAAACATAGATGAAATCTGGAATTTTATCCAAGAAGTAGGAGAGGAACGGGACAATCTGCCTTATGATATCGATGGGGTGGTGATCAAGGTCAACGACCTAGCAGGTCAAGAAGAACTTGGCTTTACTGTTAAGGCTCCAAAGTGGGCAGTAGCCTACAAGTTTCCTGCTGAGGAAAAAGAAGCTAAACTCTTATCCGTTGATTGGACAGTTGGCCGTACGGGTGTTGTAACCCCGACTGCCAATCTAACACCAGTACAACTAGCTGGTACAACTGTTAGCCGTGCGACCCTACACAATGTGGATTATATTGCTGAAAAAGATATCCGCAAAGACGACACGGTCATCGTCTATAAGGCTGGAGATATCATCCCTGCCGTTTTACGAGTAGTAGAGTCCAAGCGGGTTTCTGAAGAAAAACTAGATATCCCTACAAACTGCCCAAGTTGTGACTCTGACTTGTTGCACTTTGAAGATGAAGTGGCCCTTCGTTGTATAAATCCGCGTTGCCCTGCTCAAATCATGGAAGGTTTGATCCACTTTGCCTCTCGAGATGCCATGAATATTACAGGCCTTGGTCCATCTATTGTTGAGAAGCTATTTGCTGCTAATCTGGTTAAGGATGTGGCGGATATTTACCGTTTGAAAGAAGAAGATTTCCTCCTTTTAGAAGGTGTTAAGGAAAAGTCTGCTTCTAAACTGTATCAAGCCATCCAAGCATCTAAGGAAAATTCTGCTGAAAAACTCTTGTTTGGTTTGGGGATTCGTCATGTCGGAAGTAAGGCCAGTCAGCTCTTACTCCAACATTTCCATTCAATCGAAAATCTGGCTCAGGCAGATCCAGAGGAAGTGGCTAGTATTGAAAGTCTAGGTGGTGTGATTGCCAAGAGTCTTCAGACTTATTTTGCGACAGAAGGCTCTGAAATTCTCCTAAGAGAATTGAAAGAAGCTGGGGTCAATCTGGACTATAAAGGTCAGACTGTAGTAGCAGATGCAGCCTTGTCAGGTTTGACCGTTGTATTGACAGGAAAATTGGAACGTCTCAAGCGCTCAGAAGCTAAAAGCAAACTCGAAAGTCTGGGTGCCAAGGTGACAGGCAGCGTTTCTAAAAAGACCGACCTCGTCGTGGCTGGTGCAGATGCTGGAAGCAAAATGCAAAAAGCACAAGAGCTTGGTATCGAGGTTCGAGACGAAGCTTGGCTAGAAAGTTTGTAATGATCGTTTAAAAGCAGAGTTTAGATAAGAGGACTATGTTTGTTAATCGGAACAAAATCGGTCTAGAACTTATTAGTCAAATAGAAATAAATTAAGAAATATAAAGGAAAAATAAAAAATGTTTAACTACCCTATGCGCATTCATTACCATCGTAAGAATGGAGAATACGATACTTGCTCTTTTGTAAAAAGTCAGGATCAACGAATTGATTTGCTGACCTACAAAGAAGATTATTTTGGCGCCTTATTTTGTTTTGAACACCCAAGTGCTCATGCCCTAGAAAGCTTGAATTTTGTGGTTCATACAGGCCAAACTAGTAAAGAGTATGCTATCCGTTTTAATCACTATCCTCTTTTAACAGAAGTCTGGATTTTGGAAGGGGATGATAGGATTTATTATTCTGAAAATCCTGCTATTGCCAGTCCTTTCTATAAGAATCAAAATCCTTTTGCCTTTGATAAGGCCATTAACAGTGCTAGTTTTGACCATCATTGGGGTTACCAAGGGGAATTGGGGTGCCGTGTAGAGGATAATCAGGCTCATTTTTCTCTTTGGGCTCCAACAGCGACAGAAGTGCAGGTTGTCGTTTACGAATCTGCTGCTAACGATGCTCCTGTTTGGAAGACTTTTGAGATGGAAAGAGGCAATAGCTACTCTTATAACCATAAAGACAATACAATCGGTGTCTGGAGTTTGGATGTTGAGGAAGATTTAACTGGTAAGGCTTATCAGTATCAAGTCCAATTCCCTCATCACCAAACACTGACACGCGACCCATACACGATTGCAACCAGTCCTGATGGCAAACGGTCAGCTATTCTAAGTCATGCAGAAAAGCAAGTTGCAAACTTTGAGGTCAAGCATGGTTCTGAGGCTACTTGGCGCTTGGCTAATCCGTGTAAGGCAGTTATTTGTGAAATGCACATTCGTGATTTGACCAAGTCACCGACCTCAGGTGTGGATGAACATCTTCGAGGAACTTTCTTGGGTGCTGCCCAGTCTGGAACTGTTAACCAGTACGGTCAGTCAACTGCTTTTGATTACATCAAGAAGCTGGGCTACAATTATGTTCAGTTGCAACCAATTGCAGATCGTCATAAAGAGTATGATGCAGATGGGAATGTAACCTACAACTGGGGTTATGACCCACAAAACTATAACGCACCAGAAACGAGCCTTTCAACTAATCCAGAGGATCCAGCACAGGTCATTCGTGATTTGAAGACCATGGTTCAAGCCTATCATGATGCGGGTATTGGTGTCATTATGGATGTGGTTTATAACCATACCTTCTCAGTTGTTGATGCACCTTTCCAAACAACTGTCCCTGATTACTATTATCGTATGAATCCAGATGGTACTTTCCAGAATGGAACGGGTGTTGGAAATGAGACAGCCAGTGAACACGAAATGTTCCGCAAATATATGATTGATTCTCTCCTATACTGGGTGCAGGAATACAATATTGACGGCTTCCGTTTTGACTTGATGGGGATTCATGATGTCAAGACCATGCAGATGATTCGTCAGAGTTTGGATGAAATTGACCCTAACATTATCCTCTATGGAGAAGGTTGGGATATGGGAACAGGTCTTGCCCCTTATGATAAGGCTAAGAAAGACAATGCCTACCAGGTGCCAAATATTGGCTTCTTCAATGACAATCAACGCGATGCCGTCAAAGGGGGAGAAGTTTATGGTGCTATCAAGTCAGGTTTTGTCAGTGGTGCTGCGACAGAGCCAATTCTTGCCAAAGCAATCCTAGGCAGTCGTGAATTAGGAACCTATACACATCCAAATCAGGTGCTTAACTATGTAGAAGCCCATGACAATTACAATCTTCACGATTTGTTGGCAACCCTTCATCCAGACCAAAGCTCAGAGCAAATCATGCGCAAGGTCGAAACTGCAACAGCCATGAATCTACTCATGCAGGGGATGGCCTTTATGGAAATCGGTCAAGAATTTGGTCGTACTAAACTAGTTGCCACTGGTGAAAATGGCGAGTTAACCCATGACGATAGAGAGCGTGCTATGAATAGCTATAATGCTCCTGACAGTGTGAATCAAGTCAACTGGGATTTGATTAATGAGCGTCAAGACAGTATTGAGTTTATTCGTCAGATGATTCGATTGAAGACAGAAACCAGTGCCTTTTCTTATCCTACTTATGATGACATTTACCATCATGTTTTTGTTCATTCAGCCCACGAACATAGTGGTTGGATTGTCTATGAGATTCAAGGGGATGATCACCTATTGGTAGTCTTTAATGCTAAAGGGGAACCCTTCCAGTTTGAAAATCCTGGTAATCTAGAACTCTTGGTGACCAATAGCCATTTAGATGATAAAGACATGGTTGGTGGCGTCAGTGCCAGCGTCTTTAAAGTCTTGTAGAAGAAATCGAAAGTTTTCAATTGTGAGATTTAATTTCTAAGATATCTTGATACTAGAAATTATAAAATTCAATGAACATTAGTATAGAAGACAAAGGTTTAGTTCATCTAAGCCTTTTCTTCTTGTACTTACTACTGAATAAGAAAGTTCAAATAGTTTGAAAAATAAAGTTTGTGAAAAAAATATCAAAAAAATTGCAAAAAGGGTTGTAATTTTCTGAAAATTTGGTAAAATATATCTTAATCATTTTCAGGAGGACGAGAATTTGACAAGATATCAGAATTTAGTAAATGGACAATGGAAATCATCTGAAAAAGAAATTACGATTTATTCACCAATCAATCAAGAAGAATTAGGGACTGTTCCGGCTATGAGTCAAGCGGAAGTTGATGAGGCTATGAAAGCTGCGCGTGCAGCATTGCCAGCATGGCGAGCTTTATCAGCCGTTGAACGTGCGGCTTATTTGCACAAGACAGCAACTATTTTAGAACGTGATAAGGAAGAAATCGGTACTATCCTTGCTAAAGAGGTAGCAAAAGGGATTAAAGCAGCCATTGGAGAAGTAGTGCGTACAGCAGACTTGATCCGCTATGCTGCAGAGGAAGGGTTACGGATCACTGGACAAGCGATGGAAGGTGGCGGTTTTGAGGCAGCGAGTAAAAATAAACTGGCTGTTGTTCGTCGTGAGCCAGTTGGGGTTGTTTTAGCAATCGCACCATTTAACTATCCGGTTAATCTTTCTGGATCTAAGATTGCTCCGGCCTTGATTGCAGGGAATGTGGTTATGTTCAAGCCACCAACACAAGGTTCCATTTCTGGTCTCTTGTTGGCTAAAGCATTTGAAGAAGCAGGGATTCCAGCAGGTGTTTTCAACACCATTACGGGTCGTGGTTCAGAAATTGGGGATTATATCATTGAGCATAAAGAAGTCAATTTTATCAACTTTACAGGCTCAACTCCTATCGGAGAACGTATTGGTCGTTTAGCTGGTATGCGTCCTATCATGTTGGAGCTTGGTGGGAAAGATGCAGCTCTTGTTCTAGAAGATGCAGATTTGGAACATACTGCCAAGCAAATTGTTGCGGGTGCCTTTAGCTATTCAGGCCAACGTTGTACAGCCATTAAACGTGTTATTGTTCTCGAAAGTGTATCAGATAAATTAGTTACTTTGCTTCAAGCAGAGGTTACTAAGTTAACAGTTGGCGATCCATTCGATAATGCTGATATCACACCAGTTATTGACAATGCTTCAGCTGACTTCATTTGGGACTTGATTGAGGATGCACAAGAAAAAGGAGCTCAGACTCTTACACCAATCAGACGTGAGGGCAATCTTCTCTGGCCAGTACTCTTTGACCAAGTTACAAAAGATATGAAAGTAGCATGGGAAGAGCCATTTGGTCCTGTTTTACCAATCATTCGTGTGTCTAATGTAGAAGAAGCAATTGCCTTTGCCAACGAATCTGAATTCGGTCTTCAATCCTCAGTCTTTACAAATGATTTCAAAAAAGCCTTTGAAATTGCTGAAAAACTTGAAGTTGGTACAGTTCATATTAATAATAAAACCCAACGTGGTCCAGACAATTTCCCATTCCTAGGTGTCAAGGGTTCTGGTGCTGGGGTGCAAGGAATTAAATATAGCATTGAAGCGATGACAAATGTCAAATCCATTGTTTTTGATGTGAAATAAAAGATAAAATCAGGAAATTCGTTTCCTGGTTTGTTTTTTTACTTAAAATTATATTTTATGTTAGTAAAATAACGAACTTTATGATAGTATTATAAAAAATCGTTTTCAAAGCGTTTCTGAAAATTACTTGCTTTACAAGTGAACAAATCAGTGAATTTATTGAAGACTTTCAAAAGAATTTTTACAAAATATAGTAATTCACTTGAATCTTCTCTAAAAAGGTAGTATAATAAATCTATAGAAAACGCTTACAGAATTAGGAGGGTGTATGGATAAGAATAATGCTTTAGAAACCTTTGTGACAGGTGAAAATTTTCACCTCCAGCACTATCTGGGAGCTCATAGGGAAGAAAAAAATGGTGAGTATGGCTACACTTTTCGTGTGTGGGCACCCAATGCTCAAGCTGTACACTTGGTAGGGGATTTCACCAATTGGGTTGAAAATCAAATCCCAATGGAACGGAATGAATTTGGAGTTTGGGAAGTCTTTACCAGTCTTGCTCAAGAAGGCCAAATTTATAAGTACCATATCACGCGTGCAAATGGTCATCAGCTGATGAAGATTGACCCTTTGGCTGTTCGATATGAGGCACGACCTGGTACTGGGGCTATTTTAACAGATATTCCAGAAAAGAAATGGAAGGATGGACTTTGGTTAGCTCGTAGAAAACGATTGAGCTTTGAAGAGCGTCCTGTCAATATTTACGAGGCTCATGCGGGCTCTTGGAAGAGAAATCCTGATGGCAGCCCCTATAGTTTTTCTCAATTGAAAGATGAACTCATTCCTTACTTGGTTGAGATGAATTATACTCACATTGAGTTTATGCCCCTGATGTCTCACCCACTAGGTTTGAGTTGGGGCTATCAGCTTATGGGTTACTTTGCTCTAGAGCATGCCTATGGTCGTCCTGAAGAATTTCAAGATTTTGTTGAGGAATGTCACTTAAACAATATAGGCGTTATTGTAGACTGGGTACCTGGTCACTTTACTATCAATGATGATGCCTTGGCCTATTATGATGGAACACCGACTTTTGAATACCAAGACCATAATAAGGCTCATAACTACGGTTGGGGAGCTCTCAATTTTGACCTTGGAAAGAATGAAGTCCAGTCCTTTTTGATTTCTAGTATCAAGTTTTGGATTGACTTTTACCATCTAGATGGTATTCGCGTAGATGCCGTTAGCAATATGCTCTATCTTGACTACGATGATGCTCCATGGACACCTAATAAAGATGGTGGCAATCTCAACTATGAAGGCTATTATTTCCTTCAACGCTTAAATAATGTGATTAAACTAGCTCATCCAGATGTGATGATGATTGCAGAAGAAAGTTCATCAGCTACTCAGATTACTGACACTAAGGATTCAGATGGTCTAGGATTTGACTACAAGTGGAATATGGGCTGGATGAATGATATCCTCCGATTCTACGAAGAAGATCCGATTTACCGTAAATATGACTTTAATCTGGTGACTTTCAGCTTTATGTATGTTTTCAATGAAAACTATCTCCTACCATTCTCGCACGATGAAGTGGTTCATGGCAAGAAGAGTATGATGCACAAGATGTGGGGAGATCGCTACAATCAATTTGCAGGCTTACGTAATCTCTACACTTACCAAATTTGTCACCCTGGTAAGAAATTGCTCTTTATGGGTAGCGAATACGGCCAATTCCTAGAATGGAAATCTGAAGAGCAGTTGGAATGGTCTAATCTAGAAGACCCTATGAATGCTAAGATGAAGTATTTCACTTCTCAGCTAAACCAGTTTTACAAAGATCATCGCTGTCTGTGGGAAATCGATACCAGCTATGATGGTATTGAAATCATTGATGCAGATAATCGAGACCAGAGTGTTCTTTCCTTCATCCGTAAGGGTAAGAAGGATGATATGTTAGTCTGTATCTTTAATATGGCACCTGTTGAACGAAAAGATTTTACAATCGGACTTCCTGTTGCAGGGATTTACGAAGAAGTCTGGAATACTGAGTTAGAAGAGTGGGGAGGCGTTTGGAAAGAACATAATCAAACTGTTCAAACGCAAGAAGGACTATGGAAAGATTATGAGCAGACCTTGACCTTTACCCTACCGGCTATGGGAGCAAGTGTTTGGAAAATCAAACGTCGCTTGAAATCTGCAAAAACCGTCACAAGTAAAAACCAAAAAGGAGTAGAAAATGAAGAATGAAATGTTAGCTTTGATTCTTGCTGGTGGGCAAGGAACTCGTCTCGGTAAACTCACTCAAAGCATCGCAAAACCAGCTGTGCAATTTGGTGGGCGCTACCGTATCATTGACTTTGCTCTTTCAAACTGTGCCAACTCAGGCATCAACAATGTTGGAGTCATTACACAGTACCAACCACTTGCTCTCAACAACCATATTGGGAATGGTTCAAGCTGGGGACTAGATGGTATCAATTCTGGTGTCTCTATTCTTCAACCTTATTCTGCAAGTGAAGGAAATCGTTGGTTTGAGGGGACTAGCCACGCTATTTACCAAAACATTGATTATATCGACAGTGTAAACCCTGAGTATGTTTTGATTCTATCTGGGGACCATATCTACAAAATGGATTATGATGATATGCTCCAGTCTCACAAGGATAATAATGCTAGTTTGACAGTAGCAGTTCTTGATGTTCCTCTTAAGGAAGCTAGCCGTTTTGGTATCATGAATACCGATGCCAACAATCGTATTGTTGAATTTGAAGAAAAACCAGCTCAACCTAAATCTACAAAAGCTTCTATGGGAATTTACATTTTTGATTGGCAACGTCTGCGCAATATGCTTGTTACTGCTGAAAAGAGCAATGTCGATATGTCAGACTTCGGTAAGAATGTCATTCCAAATTACCTTGAGTCAGGTGAAAGTGTCTATGCATATGAGTTTAATGGCTACTGGAAAGATGTTGGTACTATTGAGTCACTTTGGGAAGCTAACATGGAATATATTTCACCAGAAAATGCCTTGGATAGCCGTAACCGTCAATGGAAGATTTACTCAAGAAACTTAATTTCACCACCAAACTTCCTTGGGGCAAATGCTCATGTGGAAGATTCCTTGGTTGTCGATGGCTGTTTCGTAGATGGAACTGTTAAACATTCTATCCTCTCAACAGGTGCGCAAGTTCGCGAAGGGGCAGAAGTAGTAGATTCAGTTATCATGAGTGGTGCAATTGTCGGTCAGGGAGCTAAAATCAAACGTGCCATTATTGGTGAAGGTGCAGTTATTTCTGATGGTGTCGAAATTGATGGAACAGAAGAAGTACAAGTTGTAGGATATGATGAAGTAGTGGGGGTAGCAACAGATGAAGATTGATAAATATTCTGCCATTTTAGGAAACACAGTTGGTTTTCATGATATGTCAACACTGACAGACCACCGTCCAGTAGCTAGTTTGCCATTTGGTGGTAAATATCGCTTGATTGACTTCCCGCTTTCAAGTCTTGCTAATGCTGGTGTCCGTAGTATTTTTGGTATTTTCCAACAAGACAATATCAGCTCAGTCTTTGACCATATCCGTTCAGGACGTGAGTGGGGCTTGTCAACTCTTCTTAGCCACTATTATCTAGGTATTTACAATACTCGTGTGGAAAGTAGTACAGTTGGAAAAGAATACTACCAACAACTTCTTACTTACTTGAAACGTTCTGGCTCAAACCAAACAGTTTCACTCAACTGTGATGTTTTGATTAATATTGATTTGAACCAAGTTTTCCATCTACATAGTACAACAAAAGGGCCTATCACTGTAGTTTATAAAAAACTAGCTAAGAAAGACATTTCAGAAGTAAACGCAATCTTGGAAGTGGATGAAACAGACCATGTTCGTTCTCATAAACTCTTTGATAGTAAATCATCAGATGAAGTTTACAATATGTCGACAGATATCTTTGTCGTTGATACCCCTTGGTTGATTGAACGCTTAGAAGAAGAGGCTAAGAAAGAACATCCAGAGAAGTTGCGCTATGTTTTACGGGATTTGGCTGCAAAAGAAGGGGCTTTTGCCTACGAGTACACAGGCTACCTAGCCAACATTCATTCTGTAGAGTCTTATTATAAAGCGAATATCGATATGCTTGAATCGCAAAAGTTCTATTCTCTCTTCTCACCAAACCAAAAGATTTATACAAAGGTCAAAAACGAAGAGCCAACTTATTATGCTAATACATCTAAGGTAAGCACTTCTCAGTTTGCCTCTGGTAGTATTATTGAAGGTCAAGTGGCTAATTCTGTTTTATCACGTAATATTCATGTCTATAAGGATAGCTTGGTTAAAGATAGCATCTTATTCCCTCGTGTTGTTATTGGAGAAGGTGCTCAGGTCGAATATGCTATCTTGGACAAGGGTGTTGAAGTTGCGGATGGAGTTGTGATTCGAGGAACTGAAGAACATCCAGTTGTCGTTAAGAAAGGTGCTAAAGTAACAGAGGATATTCATTCATGAAAATTTTTATTTGTAGCAGCTGAGGGTGCACCCTTTTCAAAAACAGGTGGTTTGGGAGACGTCATTGGTGCTCTTCCCAAATCACTGGTAAAAGCGGGACATGAAGTTGCAGTAATTCTCCCCTACTATGATATGGTAGAGGCTAAATTTGAAAATCAGATTGAAGATGTGCTTCATTTTGAGGTGAGTGTTGGTTGGCGCAGACAGTACTGTGGGATTAAGAAAACAGTCTTAAATGGTGTAACCTTCTACTTTATTGACAACCAATATTATTTTTTCCGTGGTCATGTTTACGGTGATTTTGATGACGGTGAACGCTTTGCTTTCTTCCAACTAGCTGCCATTGAGGCTATGGAAAGGATTGACTTTATCCCTGACCTTCTCCATGTTCATGACTACCATACAGCCATGATACCTTTCTTGTTAAAGGAAAAATACCGTTGGATTCAAGCCTATCAAGGAATTAAAACTGTTTTAACCATTCATAATTTAGAATTCCAAGGACAATTTTCAGAGGGAATGTTATGGGATTTGTTTGGAGTCGGCTTCGAACGTTATGCTGATGGTACCCTTCGCTGGAATAACTGTCTGAACTGGATGAAGGCAGGTATTCTCTATGCGGACCGTGTTTCAACAGTTTCGCCTAGTTATGCTCATGAAATTATGACCAGTCAGTTTGGATGTAACTTGGATCAGATTCTTCGAATGGAATCTGGCAAGGTATCTGGTATCGTGAATGGGATTGATGCTGACCTGTATAATCCTCAGACGGATGCTCTTTTAGACTATCATTTTAGTCAAGAAGATTTGTCTGGGAAAGACCAAAACAAGGCAAAATTGCAAGAGAGAGTTGGCTTGCCAGTTAGAGCTGATGTTCCACTGGTGGGAATTGTTTCTCGTTTGACACGTCAAAAAGGTTTTGATGTCGTGGTCGAAAGTCTTCACCATATCTTGCAAAATGATGTTCAGATTGTTCTTTTGGGAACTGGAGATCCAGCCTTTGAAGGTGCTTTCTCGTGGTTTGCTCAGATTTACCCAGACAAGCTATCAGCAAATATCACTTTTGATGTCAAACTAGCTCAAGAAATCTACGCTGCTTGTGACCTCTTCCTCATGCCAAGTCGTTTTGAACCATGTGGCTTGTCTCAAATGATGGCGATGCGTTATGGAACCTTGCCATTGGTCCATGAAGTTGGTGGCTTGCGAGATACCGTTCGCGCTTTCAATCCAATCGAAGGAAGCGGTACGGGCTTTAGCTTTGACAATCTATCTCCTTATTGGTTAAATTGGACTTTCCAAACAGCATTGGACTTGTATCGAAACCATCCTGACGTTTGGAGAAAACTACAAAAACAAGCTATGGAGTGTGATTTCTCATGGGATACAGCCTGCAAATCATACCTTGACTTGTACCATAGCTTAGTTAATTAATAGATAAAATCGTATGATGACTTCATACGATTTTTAGGCTGTTTAGAGAGGAGAACTGATGTCTCAAGTAAAAGGTTTGTGTGTCATGGATGTTGATGGAACCTTAATTCTAGAAGAAGTGATTGATTTGTTGGGAAGAGAGGCAGGCTGTGAGGAGGAAATTTCGCTGATTACAAGTCGGGCAATGCGAGGAGAGTTAGACTTTGAAAGAAGTTTACGAGACAGAGTGTCCTTCTTGGAAGGTCTTCCTATTTCGGCCTTTGATAAAGTCTTCAACTCTATTCATCTAACGCCAAATGCCCAGGAATTCATTTCCATTCTCCAAAAGAACGGCATCCTAGTTGGTCTGGTGTCCGGTGGATTTACTCCAATAGTTGAGAGATTAGCAAAATTCCTTAGTATTTCCTATTTCTCTGCTAATCAACTTGAAGTCAAAGACGGTCTTCTAACAGGAACATTAGTTGGACAAATTATCAGTCCCCAGGTCAAAAAAGAGACTCTGGAAAATGGAGAGAGAAACTAAAACTTCCTAAAGAAAGAACAGTTGCAATCGGTGATGGGGCCAATGATTTATTGATGTTGAAGTCATCAGGACTAGGAATTGCCTTTTGTGCCAAAGAAGTACTTAAAAAAGAAATACCGAATCATGTTGACAAGAGGGATTTTTTAGAAGTTCTTCCTTTGATTGACTGGTTAGAATGAGGGAAAATATGAAGATTGTAATTGCACCAGATTCATTTAAGGAAAGCTTGTCCGCTCAACAAGTAGCTGAAGCAATAAAAAGAGGCTTCCAACAATCGATAGCAGATGTAGAATGTCTCCTCTGTCCTGTTGGTGATGGTGGCGAAGGTACAGTAGATGCTATTCGGCATTCTATTGACCTTGAAGAAAAATGGATCAAAGTTACAGGACCTTTTGGACAAAAAGAAGCCATGCGCTATTTTCAAAAAGGGGGACTGGCACTATTTGAAGTGGCTGATTTAGTTGGCCTTGAAAAAATTCCGCTAGAGAAACGAAATCCACTGCAAATCCAAACTTGTGGAATAGGGGAATTGATTCGTTATCTCATTGCTCAAGGGATTAAAGATATCTATATCGGTGTTGGTGGCACAGCCAGTAATGACGGAGGAATTGGGATCGCTGCTGGTTTAGGTTATCGATTTTATGATAAGGATGGAAATGTCTTGCCGGCTTGCGGTCAATCCTTATTGAACTTAGCTTCTGTTTCAACAGAAAATCGCTATGAAATTCCAGAAGATGTTCAAATTCGTATTTTAGCAGATGTCGTAAGTCCCTTATGTGGTCATCAAGGTGCGACCTACACTTTTGGAAAGCAAAAAGGTTTACATCCTACTATGTTTGCAGTCGTAGATCAGGCAATCCAAGATTTTTATGAAAAAGCCTCACCTGTAACATTGGAAATTAAAGGAGCAGGAGCTGGTGGAGGCATTGCTGGCGGTTTGTGTGCCTTTGCTCAAGCAAGTATAGTATCTGGAATTGAGACTTGTTTAGATTTGATTGACTTTGATAAGAAAGTTTCACATGCTGACTTGGTAGTTGTAGGAGAAGGGAGGCTAGATCGTCAAAGCCTAGCAGGTAAAGCACCTATTGGTGTTGCAAAAAGAACCCCTGTCGGAGTTCCTGTCATTGCTATTTGTGGTAGTCTTGCTGAAGATTTACCTTCCTTACCATTGAGAATATCCAAGCGGCTTTTTCAATTTTGGAGAAAAGTGAACCTTTAGAAGATAGTTTGAAAAATGCCAGTCTCTATTTGGAGCACACGGCTGCCAATATAGGGCATTTATTAAATATGCGCAAGATCTAGCCAAACCATTTCTTCCAGATGGATGTTTTGGCTGGTTCTTCCTTTTTAACTTCCCAAAGTTTTGCAAAAGCAAGTCGAAGGTCCTTTTCTTCTACTTGTACTGGTGCATTGCTATGGATAATCAGGCCAAAAGGAGAAGAAGTATGCTCTTCAGATACAATAGTAGCTTGACTATCAGTTTCTTTAGCTTCTTTTAAGTAGAAAACTTGCTTGTCAAATTCGACATTTGGTGAAATCTTCACAAATAGTGGTTCTGCTTTTTCCTGAAGGTTTTCTAAAATAGATAAAAAGCCTTTTTCTAACTGAGGGCTATTTGCTGTGTCAATATCTGCATATCCAAGAACTCTTTCCTCAAAAGTGCCAAGATAGCGTCTTTGCTCATCCGGATTTAATTTTGAGCCACCATGAGCTTTTTCAAGTAATTGTTTTGATAAATCTGTCATGAAAACAGTATATCATAAAAGTTAGAATAAAACAGATAAAAGAAAGCGATTACTTTATAAAGTTAAGGAAAATTTGCACAAAGATAACGTTTTTTCTTGAAAAAGGAGGGGTTTTAAGGTATTATAGAGGTGTAAAAAATTTAACTCATAAGGAGAGTAAAAAATGTCAATTATTACTGATGTTTACGCTCGCGAAGTCCTAGACTCACGCGGTAACCCAACACTTGAAGTAGAAGTTTATACTGAATCAGGTGCTTTCGGACGTGGTATGGTTCCATCAGGAGCTTCTACTGGTGAACACGAAGCAGTTGAACTTCGCGACGGTGACAAATCTCGTTACGGTGGTCTTGGTACACAAAAAGCTGTTGACAACGTAAACAACATCATTGCTGAAGCTATCATCGGCTACGATGTACGTGACCAACAAGCTATCGACCGTGCTATGATCGCTCTTGACGGTACTCCTAACAAAGGTAAATTGGGTGCGAACGCAATCCTTGGTGTGTCTATCGCTGTAGCTCGTGCTGCTGCTGACTACCTTGAAATCCCACTTTACAGCTACCTTGGTGGATTCAACACTAAAGTTCTTCCAACTCCAATGATGAACATCATCAACGGTGGTTCTCACTCAGATGCTCCAATCGCTTTCCAAGAGTTCATGATCGTACCTGCTGGTGCACCTACATTCAAAGAAGCTCTTCGTTGGGGTGCTGAAATCTTCCACGCTCTTAAGAAAATCCTTAAATCTCGTGGTCTTGAAACAGCCGTAGGTGACGAAGGTGGATTCGCTCCTCGTTTCGAAGGAACTGAAGACGGTGTTGAAACTATCCTTGCTGCTATCGAAGCTGCTGGATATGTTCCAGGTAAAGACGTATTTATCGGATTTGACTGTGCTTCATCAGAATTCTACGATAAAGAACGTAAAGTTTACGACTACACTAAATTTGAAGGTGAAGGAGCTGCTGTACGTACTGCTGCAGAACAAATCGACTACCTTGAAGAATTGGTAAACAAATACCCAATCATCACTATCGAAGATGGTATGGATGAAAATGACTGGGACGGATGGAAAGCTCTTACTGAACGTCTTGGTGGTAAAGTTCAATTGGTTGGTGACGACTTCTTCGTAACAAACACTTCATACCTTGAAAAAGGTATCGCAGAAGGCGCAGCTAACTCAATCCTTATCAAAGTTAACCAAATCGGTACTCTTACTGAAACATTCGACGCTATCGAAATGGCTAAAGAAGCTGGTTACACTGCCGTTGTATCACACCGTTCAGGTGAAACTGAAGATTCAACAATCGCTGACATTGCAGTTGCAACAAACGCAGGACAAATCAAGACTGGTTCACTTTCACGTACAGACCGTATTGCTAAATACAACCAATTGCTTCGTATCGAAGACCAACTTGGTGAAGTAGCTGAATACCGTGGATTGAAATCATTCTACAACCTTAAAAAATAAAATAGTTCAGTGAACTATTTTATCCCGAACCTTGAAATTCAAAAGTTCGGCCGTTGATTTAACAACGTTTCTAGCCCCTCGGATTTGATCCGAAGGGCTTTTTTTCTGTTCAGGGGGCAAAAAAGGGGCATAACTTTTTAAAAAAGGTAAGTTAATACAAATACGATTCAGCTAATATAATTGAAAATGATAGAAAAAAAGGTGAAATTATGGTATACTTTAACGTAGGACCTTTTTAGAAATTTTGAAAGAGTATTAAAAATTTAAAATGAGAAAAATTGTTATCAATGGTGGCTTGCCCCTGCAAGGTGAGATTACCATTAGTGGCGCAAAAAATAGTGTTGTAGCTTTAATTCCGGCTATTATTTTGGCAGATGATGTTGTGACTTTAGATTGTGTACCTGATATTTCTGATGTTGCTAGTCTTGTCGAAATCATGGAGTTAATGGGTGCTACCGTTAAGCGTTATGACGATGTATTGGAGATTGATCCAAGAGGTGTTCAAAATATTCCAATGCCTTATGGGAAAATCAACAGTCTTCGTGCATCTTATTATTTTTATGGAAGTCTTTTAGGTCGCTTTGGTGAAGCTACTGTTGGTTTACCTGGTGGATGTGATTTGGGACCTCGCCCTATTGACTTACACCTTAAGGCTTTTGAAGCTATGGGAGCAACTGTCAGCTACGAGGGAGATAACATGAAGTTATCTGCCAAAGATACAGGACTTCACGGCGCAAGTATCTACATGGACACGGTTAGTGTCGGTGCGACTATTAATACGATGATTGCTGCGGTTAAAGCAAGTGGTCGTACTATTATTGAAAATGCAGCCCGTGAGCCTGAGATTATTGATGTAGCTACTCTCTTGAATAATATGGGTGCCCATATCCGTGGTGCAGGAACCAATATCATCATTATTGATGGTGTTGAAAGATTACACGGAACGCGTCATCAGGTGATTCCAGATCGTATTGAAGCTGGAACGTATATTTCCTTAGCTGCTGCAGTTGGTAAGGGAATTCGTATTAATAATGTACTATACGAACACTTAGAAGGTTTCATTGCGAAGTTGGAAGAAATGGGAGTTCGAATGACTGTATCTGAAGACAGCATTTTTGTCGAGGAACAGTCTAATTTGAAAGCAATCAATATTAAGACAGCTCCTTATCCTGGTTTTGCTACTGACTTGCAACAACCAATTACTCCTCTCTTGTTAACAGCGGAAGGGCGTGGTACCATTATTGATACCATTTATGAGAAACGTGTAAACCATGTTTTTGAACTAGCAAAGATGGACGCGGATATTACGACTACAAATGACCATATTTTATATAACGGTGGACGTAGTTTACGTGGGGCAAATGTAAAAGCTACTGACCTTAGAGCTGGGGCCGCACTTGTCATTGCTGGTTTGATGGCTGAAGGTAAAACTGAAATTACAAATATTGAGTTCATCTTACGTGGTTATTCAGATATTATTGAAAAATTACGTAATCTAGGAGCGGATATTACACTTGTTGAAGAATAAACCGTAGAGGTGATTATGAATATTTGGACCAAATTAGCAATGTTTTCTTTTTTTGAAACGGATCGCTTGTATTTGCGTCCTTTCTTTTTTAGTGATAGTCAAGACTTTCATGAGATAGCTTCAAATCCCGAAAATCTCCAATTTATTTTCCGACTCAGGCAAGTCTGGAAGAAAGCCAATATGCACTGGCTAATTACTTTATGAAGGCTCCTTTAGGAGTATGGGCTATTTGTGACAAGAAAACTGAAAAAATGATTGGTTCTATTAAATTTGAGAAGTTAGATGAAATCAAAAAAGAAGCAGAGCTTGGCTATTTTTTGAGAAAAGATGCATGGTCTCAAGGTTTCATGACAGAAGTTGTAAAAAAACTATGTCAGCTTTCTTTTGAAGAATTTGGTTTAAAACAATTAGCCATCATTACTCACCTTGAAAATGAAGCTAGCCAAAGGGTTGCTCTTAAGGCTGGATTTCGATTGATTCGTCAGTTTAAAGGAAGTGATCGCTACACAAGAAAAATGCGGGATTATCTTGAATTTCGGTATGTAAAAGGAGAATTCAATGAGTAAGCACCAAGAAATTCTAAGTTATTTGGAAGAATTACCCGTTGGTAAAAGGGTCAGTGTTCGTAGCATTTCCAATCATCTGGGAGTCAGTGATGGAACGGCTTATCGCGCCATTAAAGAAGCTGAAAACCGTGGAATTGTGGAAACCCGTCCTAGAAGTGGTACTATCCGTGTTAAATCACAAAAAGTTGCCATTGAAAGATTAACTTTTGCTGAAATTGCAGAAGTGACTTCTTCTGAGGTTCTAGCTGGTCAAGAAGGTTTAGAGAGAGAGTTTAGTAAGTTCTCAATCGGTGCCATGACTGAGCAAAATATCTTATCTTACCTTCATGATGGGGGGCTCTTGATTGTCGGAGACCGGACTCGTATTCAATTATTAGCGCTGGAAAATGAAAATGCAGTTCTGGTTACAGGTGGATTTCAGGTTCATGATGATGTCATTAAACTGGCCAATCAAAAAGGAATTCCTGTTCTAAGAAGCAAGCATGATACTTTCACCGTTGCGACCATGATCAATAAAGCCTTGTCAAATGTTCAAATCAAAACAGATATTTTGACAGTTGAGAAACTGTACCGTCCGAGTCATGAATATGGTTTTCTGAGAGAGACCGACACTGTTAAAGATTATTTGGACTTGGTACGTAAGAATCGTAGCAGTCGTTTCCCTGTTATTAATCAACATCAGGTTGTTGTGGGCGTTGTAACCATGAGAGACGCTGGTGATAAGTCACCAAGTACCACAATTGATAAGGTCATGTCCCGCAGTCTATTTTTAGTTGGATTATCGACAAATATTGCCAATGTGAGTCAACGGATGATTGCTGAAGACTTTGAAATGGTACCAGTTATTCGAAGTAATCAAACCTTACTTGGCGTTATAACTAGACGAGATGTCATGGAGAAGATGAGTCGTTCCCAAGTTTCTGCTCTACCTACTTTTTCTGAGCAGATTGGACAAAAACTTTCTTATCATCATGATGAAGTAGTCATTACAGTGGAACCCTTTATGCTTGAGAAGAACGGTGTTTTGGCTAATGGTGTATTGGCAGAAATTTTGACCCACATGACCCAAGATTTAGTTGTTAATAGTGGTCGAAATCTCATTATTGAGCAGATGCTGATTTACTTTTTACAGGCTGTTCAGATAGATGATATACTGCGTATTCAAGCACGTATTATCCATCATACGAGACGGTCAGCTATTATCGATTATGATATTTATCATGGTCACCAGATTGTTTCAAAAGCAAATGTGACCGTTAAAATTAATTAGAAACTAGGAGAAAAAATGATAACATTAAAATCAGCTCGTGAAATCGAAGCTATGGACAAGGCTGGGGATTTTCTAGCAAGCATTCATATCGGCTTACGTGATTTGATTAAGCCTGGCGTAGATATGTGGGAAGTTGAAGAGTATGTCCGCCGTCGTTGTAAGGAAGAAAATTTCCTTCCGCTTCAGATTGGTGTTGACGGTGCTATGATGGACTATCCTTATGCTACCTGCTGCTCTCTTAACGATGAAGTAGCTCACGCTTTTCCTCGTCACTATATCTTGAAAGATGGTGATTTACTCAAGGTTGATATGGTTTTGGGAGGTCCTATTGCTAAATCTGACCTGAATGTCTCAAAACTAAACTTCAACAATGTGGAGCAAATGAAAAAATACACTCAGAGCTACTCTGGTGGTTTAGCAGACTCGTGTTGGGCTTATGCTGTTGGTACACCGTCCGAAGAAGTGAAAAACTTGATGAATGTGACCAAAGAAGCCATGTACAAGGGAATCGAGCAAGCTGTTGTTGGAAATCGTATCGGTGATATCGGTGCAGCGATTCAAGAATACGCTGAAAGTCGTGGTTACGGTGTAGTACGTGATTTGGTTGGTCATGGTGTTGGTCCAACCATGCACGAAGAACCAATGGTTCCTAACTATGGTATTGCTGGTCGTGGTCTTCGTCTCCGTGAAGGAATGGTTTTGACCATTGAACCAATGATCAATACAGGTGACTGGGAAATTGATACTGATATGAAGACCGGTTGGGCGCATAAAACCATTGACGGTGGTTTATCTTGTCAATATGAACACCAATTCGTGATTACTAAAGATGGACCTGTTATCTTGACTAGCCAAGGTGAAGAAGGAACTTATTAATAAAAAGTAAAAAGGCTGCTGGATGTTCATTTGAAAAATGGAGTAGATTGTTTCATA
>CAKMOM010000067.1:0-7909 GCA_927910965.1 uncultured Streptococcus sp. | reverse complement strand
CGAATCATTGCTCCAAAAAAAGATACGACTTAAAGCTAGTAATGACAGAATTAGGAGGAACAATCCCCATCTCTTTTAAGAAATTTTAAATGAATTCATAACTTACCTTTCTAAGCGTTTTTTCGCTTTTTCAGTATTTTTTAAAGTGCAGTTTGGCGCAGAAGTTGAGTCCCTGCATACCATAGGCCTGCAAAAATCTGGCTAGCCACCTTATCAGAAGCCGTTCCAGCTCCACTTGGAAGTTGGTAGCCCAGCTCTCGTCCCAGATTTTCAAGATTTTCCAGAAAGAGATCACGCGCAATGATAGAAGAAACTGCGACAGCCAAGTATTTGCCCTCAGCCTTTTCTTCTAAGCTGATCGGATTGCTGAAACGATTGGCCTCTTGTGCCAAGTATTTGTCATAATTTTTAGCACTAGTAAAGGCATCAATCACAATTTTCTCAGGCTGAAGTCCTTTTTGAAGGAGGAGATAGATAGCCTGATTATGGAGGGCGACCTTAACCGAAACAGCGTTGTAGCGGTCTCCGATGACCTCGTTGTACTTGCTTGGTGAGAGAAGCAGTGCCTGATGTTGGATTTTTTCCTTGAGAATAGGGGCAATCTGACGGATCTTTTGGTCGGTCAGAGTCTTAGAATCCCCCACACCGAGTTTTCTCAAGAAGTCATGCTGGTCAGGTGTGACAAAGGAAGCCACAACTGCAAGTCCACCAAAGTAGGAACCATTTCCCACTTCATCTGTCCCAATTAAAGGGAAATTTTGTCCTCTGTTTTCCTCTACAACTTGATAACCAAAGAAACGAGCATATTTCTCAGCTCCTTCACCCTGAAGCAAGACCTTTCCAGAAGTATAGATAGAAACCGTTGCTTGAGGTAGTCGCAAAAAGTAGCGGATATAGGGATTCTTGCTGGGAGCCAGACTGCTTTGATAGTGTTCAAGAAAAGCCTGAATCTCCTTTTCACTTGGTGTGAGTGTTATACTTGCCATAGTTTCTATTGTACCATAAAAGCAGGCAAATTTGTAAAAACTGACAAAAATTAGCGAATTTTGGTATAATATCGTGAGGTGAATTTTATGGCAAATCTAAATCGATTCAAATTTACATTCGGGAAAAAATCATTAACCTTGACAAGCGAGCATGATAACCTTTTTATGGAGGAAATCGCCAAGGTTGCGACAGAAAAATACCAAGCAATTAAAGAACAAATGCCTAGTGCAGATGATGAAACAATCGCTCTTTTGTTGGCAGTTAACTGTTTGTCAACTCAACTCAGCCGCGAGATTGAATTTGACGATAAGGAGCAAGAACTAGAAGAACTCCGTCACAAGCTTGTGACTTGCAAGCAAGAACAGAGCAAGATTGAGGATTCCTTATGATTTCACTCCTTCTTCTATTGGTCTTGGCTTGGGGATTTTATATCGGCTATAGGAGAGGCCTGCTCTTACAGGTTTATTATCTGATTTCAGCCATGGCATCTGCTTTTGTGGCTGGCCAGTTTTACAAGGGGCTTGGGGAACAATTCCATTTGCTGGTCCCTTATGCAAATCCACAGGAAGGTCAGGGAACTTTCTTTTTCCCATCGGAGCAACTCTTTCAGTTGGATAAGGTCTTTTACGCAGGGATCGGCTACTTGCTTGTATTTGGGATTGTCTATAGCATTGGTCGTTTGCTTGGTCTCCTCTTACACTTGATTCCTAGTAAAAAACTGGGTGGTAAGTTGTTCCAAGTTTCAGCAGGGATCTTGTCCATGTTGGTGACCTTATTTGTCTTGCAAATGGCTTTGACCATCTTGGCGACCATCCCCATGGCAGCTATACAAAATCCTCTTGAAAAGAGTATCGTCGCAAAACACATCATCGAGAGCATACCAGTAACAACTAGTTGGCTCAAGCAAATCTGGGTGACAAATTTAATCGGATAAAAAGGGCAGGAATTTTCCTAGCCCTTTGTTTACAGATTGACTAGAATCTATCAGAATGTAAAAAGCTAATACTCTTCGAAAATCTCTTCAAACCACGTCAGCTTCCATCTGCAACCTCAAAACACTGTTTTAGCAACCTGCGGCTAGCTTACTAGTTTGCTCTTTGATTTTCATTGAGTATAATACACCTAGACATTCAAAGACAAGGAAATAAAGATGAATAAGAAAATATTAGAAACATTAGAGTTCAATAAGGTCAAGGCTTTGTTTGAACCCCATTTGTTGACCGAGCAGGGTTTGGAGCAATTGAGACAGCTAGCTCCGACTGCCAAAGCAGATAAAATCAAACAGGCTTTTGCTGAGATGAAGGAAATGCAGGCTCTTTTTGTTGAGCAACCGCATTTTACCATTCTTGCAACTAAGGAAATTGCAGGAGTCTGCAAGCGTTTGGAGATGGGGGCGGACCTCAATATCGAGGAGTTCCTCCTCTTGAAGCGCGTGCTTCTTGCTAGCCGAGAATTGCAAAATTTTTACTCCAATCTGGAAAATGTTATCTTGGAAGAATTAGCCCTATGGTTTGAGAAATTACATGATTTTCCGCAATTACAAGGAAATCTCCAAGCTTTTAATGATGCAGGTTTCATTGAAAATTTTGCCAGTGAAGAATTGGCGCGCATCCGTCGAAAAATCCATGATAGCGAGAGTCAGGTACGCGATGTTTTACAGGACCTGCTCAAGCAAAAAGCGCAGATGTTGACGGAAGGAATCGTTGCCAGCAGAAATGGCCGTCAGGTTCTACCAGTCAAAAACACCTACCGCAATAAGATTGCAGGTGTCGTTCATGATATTTCTGCTAGTGGAAACACCGTCTATATCGAACCCCGTGAGGTGGTCAAACTGAGCGAAGAAATTGCCAGTTTGCGAGCAGATGAGCGTTATGAAATGCTTCGCATTCTCCAAGAAATCTCGGAGCGTGTTCGCCCTCATGCGGCTGAGATTGCCAAAGACGCTTGGATTATCGGCCATTTAGACTTGATTCGTGCCAAGGTCCGCTTTATCCAAGAAAGGCAAGCAGTCGTTCCTCAGCTATCAGAAAATCAAGAGATTCAACTGCTACATGTCTGCCATCCTTTGGTCAAAAATGCCGTCGCAAATGATGTCCATTTTGGCCAAGATTTAACAGCCATTGTCATTACAGGTCCCAATACAGGTGGGAAGACCATCATGCTTAAAACTCTGGGCTTGACGCAGGTCATGGCCCAGTCAGGTTTACCGATTTTAGCAGACAAGGGAAGCCGTGTTGGTATTTTTGAAGAAATCTTTGCTGATATTGGAGATGAGCAGTCTATTGAGCAGAGCTTGTCTACCTTCTCTAGCCACATGACCAATATTGTGGATATTCTTGGCAAGGTCAACCAGCATTCGCTTTTGCTCTTGGATGAGTTGGGGGCTGGTACAGATCCCCAAGAGGGAGCTGCCCTTGCTATGGCTATTCTGGAGGACCTTCGCCTACGTCAAGTCAAGACCATGGCTACGACCCACTATCCAGAACTTAAGGCCTATGGTATTGAGACAGCCTTTGTGCAAAATGCCAGCATGGAGTTTGATACTGCAACTCTTCGCCCGACCTATCGCTTTATGCAGGGTGTTCCTGGCCGAAGCAATGCCTTCGAAATCGCTAAACGTTTAGGACTATCTGAGGTTATCGTGGGGGATGCCAGCCAGCAGGTCGATCAGGACAATGATGTCAACCGAATCATTGAACAACTGGAAGAGCAGACACTGGAAAGTCGCAAACGCTTGGACAATATCCGTGAGGTGGAGCAAGAAAATCTCAAGATGAACCGTGCTCTCAAAAAACTTTACAACGAGCTCAATCGTGAAAAGGAAACCGAGCTTAATAAGGCGCGTGAACAGGCTGCTGAGATTGTGGACATGGCTCTAAGTGAGAGTGACCAGATTCTCAAAAATCTCCACAGCAAATCTCAACTCAAACCCCATGAAATCATTGAAGCCAAGGCCAAGCTGAAAAAATTGGCTCCTGAAAAAGTAGATTTATCTAAAAATAAGGTCCTTCAAAAGGCCAAGAAAAAACGAGCTCCTAAGGTGGGCGATGATATCGTGGTTCTCAGTTATGGCCAGCGTGGTACCTTGACCAGACAACTCAAGGACGGCCGCTGGGAAGCTCAAGTCGGCTTGATCAAGATGACCTTGGAAGAGAAAGAATTTGACCTCGTTCAGGATCAGCAAGAAAAACAAGTCAAGAAGAAACAAGTCAATGTCGTGAAACGAACTTCTGGCCGAGGACCTCAAGCCAGACTGGACCTTCGAGGCAAACGCTATGAAGAGGCTATGAATGAGCTAGATGCCTTTATCGACCAAGCCTTGCTTAATAATATGGCTCAAGTTGATATCATCCACGGTATCGGTACAGGAGTCATCCGTGAAGGTGTTACCAAATACCTACAAAGAAACAAACATGTCAAGAGTTTCGGCTATGCCCCACAAAATGCTGGAGGGAGTGGCGCAACTATTGTGACCTTTAAAGGATAAGAAAAGCCTGAGGAAATATGTGGTTCCTCAAGCTTTTTTGATTTCTAGATTATATATCTAAAGGTTGTCCAGTGTGATTGAGTTGTGTGACAGTAACAAAGAAATCCTCTCTCATTCGAGTCAGAAGTTGATTTGGATAGATTTTTTCAAAGTTATCAAGACTGGCAAAGATATGCTTAGCAAGTTCTAGACCTCTGACATCGTCTTGTCTGAGAAAATTATTAGCTCGTTCCATAGAAAGACTAATCATCTCTGTCATCTTGGTACTCAGTAGAGGGAAAGTATTAATCACTTCCAGGGTCTTCAACGCTAGATTTTCAGCTTTATCATAGTAGCCATTAACAGAGTAATGCTTGATAGCAGTTCTTAAGCAGGCAATATAATAGTCAGAAGTACGGATTGAATGGTATTCAGTCTGTTTTTTTAGAGTATCTAATAAGTGGTAGAGCCTATAATCTAAAAATTCGATTGAAAAGTGAGGCAAGATAGATGAAAAGATATTCACCTCAATTTTATTCCAGTCGTCCAATTCACTGAGATAGTTCTTGATATATTCTAGTTCTTGATAATCTTTTGGAGTCAGAAAAGAATCGCCGATGATGTTTGCGATAGCAAATTTATTGACTACACGATTGGCAATCACATAGTGTTCAGCGATTCCAGGATTTTCCAAGGGCTGATTAATCAAGCTAATGATCTTTTTAAATTCACGCTTATAAGCCAAATCAGCAACTTGAGCCTGTAATTTATGAAATTCAGTTGGAAACATCTGCGTTTTAAGACTATCAAAGGTCTCTTTATCAATTCCAATATTAGAAAGAATCTCTTCAAATTTTTGAATGGTTATCCGAGATTTCCCTTGCTCAAACTGACGTAAAAAATGAGGAGTCACTGTAGTTCCAGCAGCTTCCTTCTGTGTAAACCCTCTTTCCTCACGAATAGCCTTATAGACTAATCCATACACACTTTCATCTTGCATCCTAAATCTCCTCAAGTCCTTTTTTCCATTCTATCATAATTCTACCAGTTTTTAAGGGAATTTTTAGAAAAAAGTAATTATAGTTACGCTTTTTCGGGGGGGGGGGGGTAATTGTTCAATAAAGGTAAATATAGATACGCTTTTAGTAAATAAGGTAAATAGCATGCTATACTGTAACCGTAAACAATAAGATTTAAAAGGAGATTACTTATAATTATAATTTGTTAAATGCCTCTACGAAATAATAGAGCGTTACTAAACAAGTTGTTATGAAAAGGAGATAAATATGGCATTAAATATATTTGAAGTTGTTCGGTATGAAGGAGAAGATACTAGGAATGTACTAGCTTGGCGACATCCTAATAAAAATATGAAACCAGGAACAACTTTGATTGTTAATCCTGGTCAACGAGCTGTTTTCTTTTCGAATGGTCGAGCTGTTGAAAGTTATGAGGAAGGTAAACATAAGATTGATGGGAACAATACTCAGTTTCTGACTGGGCTGAAATCCTTTGTTAGTGGGGGTGTATCACCAGATTCTTCCTTCCTTTGGTTTGTTAATATGTACGATTTACAACCAATTGGATGGGGAACTCCGTCACCGATATTGGTTAGAGATCCAGAAAGTCAAATTCCTGTTGAGCTAAAATCGTATGGAAACTTTATTCCAAGAATTGTAGATTTGGAAGCTTTTATCTTAGAGTTTATGCCAAGCCATCCAGATATGATTACAGCTGACGTCTTTCAAAAACGCTTTAGACAAGCTGCTATAGGAATTATCAATTCAGCTGTTTCTCAGGTGGTTTATAACAATAAGATTGCAGTTATTGATATTGAAAAGCACACCTATGATATAGCTCTTGAATTATCAAAAATTTTATCCAATCATTTTTCTAAATATGGGATTAGTGTTGAAGAATTTAACATTGAAGCCTTGAAGGTGAATCAAGATAGTCAAGGTTATAAGGACATCTTTGAATATCATCAAAGAGTTTTAACTTCCAAAGGTAAACGTGCAGGTCGTGACATTGAAGGTTACACTTACCAAGAAGAGCGTAAATTTGATGTTTTAGAAGAAGCAGCACAAAATGAAGGATCTGCTGGGAATCTAATGGGAGCTGGAATGGGGATATCGATGGGACTTGGATTGGGAGCCCAATTTGGTAATTTGATGGGAACTCTGGGAAATGCGCTATCATCAGATAAACAGCCAAATCAGAATCAGTCAGCTTCAAATGAAGAAATCGGTTTAGCTAAGTTTTGTAGTCAATGTGGGACTGCATTTTCAGACGGAGCTAAATTCTGTTCCAATTGTGGTCAAGCAAGATAGGAGAAGAATATGAGTAAAAATATTTGGATTTATGTAGCAGGAATTGTGACAATTATTACTACAATTATTTTAGGATTATTAATTCCTCATCTATCTATTTCTTTATACTATGTTGCTTTGGGATTTTTTAGTCATAGCAGAGTTTGTTTTTTTTCTTACAAATGGTTATCAAGCGTCAGTTTACAGATTGGCTACCTATCAATGTAGTTACTGCAATTTGGGTACTTGGGCAAGTTTTCATGATGCCTCTAGTACAGATTTTACCCAGTTTTCTATTTTGGATTATTGAAGTGTTAGCAATCGGTTTGGTGGCTATTATAGGTTCTTTAACAGCAGCAGATAGTCACTATCGTAAAGGACGAGCAGAAGCTTTCTCAGAAAATACAGAGAATGTTTTTAAACCTAAAACGGGAGATTATTAATGTATCAAGTATTTCGATCATTAAGTTTGCTATTTATGGGCTTGACGAGTGCAATATTTGTTATGGCGGTTGTACTTGAAATATTAGTAATGACGCTTACTACCGATGTGGAGCCTTTATATATGAAATTTTTTTATTTCTAGTCCTGTTCTATTTTCTTTAACTGGTTTTGCTTTATCTATGTTTATTTTTTATAGTTTCGGAATATTAGAAAAAATTAAAATAAAAGTAAAAGCACTAGATAATATATATAATGGTAAAGCACAGTATAAAGAGTACCTTATTAATCAAAAGAAAGGAGAAAAGTAAGTGTCTGATTTATTGAATATAAATTGGCGGTGCTTATATAAATGGATTTTAATTCTACTTTCTTCTTTTCTGTCATTATATGATTTTGTACGACATATAGAAGAACCAAGTATTCTAAGAATGAGTATCGTTCCATTTATATTTTTATTGACGTTAAAAAATTTTTATTCATAATTTTTTCGAGTGAAATCGGAAAGGGTTTTTATCCTATACACCTATTCTATCTGTTTTAGTATTGATATTAGGTGCTCCGGAGATTACTTATGTTATTTTTTCTCTACTATATCTGTTTTTCAAACCATTAGAAGTAAAAAATTAAAACAAATATTTTAGATTGTTTTGCCTTAAAAGAATCTAAAATATATTCAATATGCACTTTTAATATGTGTAGTGAT
>CAKMOM010000066.1:0-24238 GCA_927910965.1 uncultured Streptococcus sp. | reverse complement strand
TTCTTCAGAACGACCTAACTTGGCAGCCGATACCATTTGCATGGCATTAGTGATTTGACTCGTATTTTTGGTTGAGGCGATTTTTGTTTTAATATCATTTAGAGATACTGCCATCTGACACCTCTATTCTTATTGGAAGCTGGTTTGATTGAGAAACTCTGTAATCGCAGCATCCAAGACTGCTTCTTCTGGCAAGTCTTTTGTATCACGAATGGTTTCCAAAATCTCTGGATGTTGAGCATCAAAGAAGGCATGGAACTCTTCCTCGAAACGAACAATATCATCTACTGGAACAGTATCCAAGAAACCATGTGTCAAAGCATAGAGAATGGTTACTTGTTTCTCAACAGGTAATGGTTTGTGAACAGGTTGTTTCAAGACTTCAACTGTACGACGTCCACGGTTCAACTTAGCCTGTGTTGCCGCATCCAAGTCAGAACCAAACTTAGTGAAGGCTTCCAACTCACGGTATGAAGCAAGGTCGATACGAAGTGTACCAGCAACCTTTTTCATGGCTTTGATTTGTGCAGAACCACCTACACGAGATACAGATGAACCCGCATCGATGGCTGGACGAATACCCGCATTGAAGAGACCATCACCAAGGAAGATTTGTCCATCAGTGATTGAAATCACGTTGGTTGCGATATAGGCAGAGATATCTCCTGCTTGTGTCTCGATAAATGGTAGGGCAGTAATTGATCCACCACCAAGTTCATCAGAAACTTTAGCTGAGCGCTCAAGCAAACGGCTGTGAAGGTAGAAAACATCCCCTGGGAAAGCTTCACGACCTGGAGGACGACGAAGCAAGAGTGACAGTTCACGATAAGCTACCGCTTGTTTTGATAAATCATCATAAACGATCAAAACATGCTTACCTTGGTACATAAATTCTTCCGCCATGGCAACCCCAGCATAAGGAGCTAGGAAAAGCAATGGAGATGGTTGTGAAGCAGAGGCTGTCACAACGATTGTGTAGTCCAAGGCACCGTACTGACGTAGTGTTTCTACTTGCGTACGAACTGTTGATTCTTTTTGTCCAATCGCTACGTAGATACAGATCATATCTTGACCTTTTTGGTTCAAGATTGTATCAATCGCAATGGTTGTTTTCCCTGTCTGACGGTCACCGATAATCAACTCACGTTGACCACGACCAATCGGTACAAGGGCGTCAATAGCTTTCAAACCAGTTTGCAATGGTTCTGATACAGACTTACGTTGCATAACACCAGGAGCTGGTGCTTCTACTGGACGAGTTTTATCAGTGTAGATTTCTCCAAGACCGTCAACTGGACGACCAAGCGGATCCACAACACGACCAATCAGACTTTCACCTACTGGGACTTCCATGATTTTCCCTGTACGGCGGATTGTATCGCCTTCACGGATATCTGTAAAGTCACCTAGGATGATAATACCAACGTCTGTTGACTCCAAGTTTTGAGCCATACCATAAGAGCCGTTTTCAAAAATCAACAACTCTCCACTCATGGCATTTTCAAGGCCGTGAGCACGCGCGATACCGTCCCCGATATAGGTTACAACACCTGTTTCAGTCACATCAAAATTGGGTTTGAAATTTTCAATTTGTTGCTTAATTAAAGCGCTGATTTCTTGTGCGTTAATTGCCAAAAGAACACCACTTTCTATTTCAAATTTTCTTTAACAACTTTAAGTTGTTGTTTAATACTCACATCAATTGTCTTGTGATTGGCAAAAATGACAAAACCACCAATAAGACTTTCATCGATTTGTTCTTTTACACTCCTTACTTTCAGAGACATTTTTTTCTCAATCAAAGGGAGCAAACGACTCTTTTGTTCATCAGTTAAAGGATGAGCTGACGTAATCGTCACTTCAAATCGATTTGTTTCTTTTTCAAGTCGGTTCAAACAATCTACAAGAATATCATAAAAAAGATTTGCTCTGTGATTGTAGATAAGAACCTGGATAAAGTTTTGCAATAAAGGTGACACTGAATCTTGGAAGAACGTAATCGTTTTTTCCTTGTCAGACTCGTCTACTGTCCACTTTTTTAAAAAGAAGGTAAGCCTGTTTCTTCAGCAACTTGCTTGATTTGAGCTAAGTCTGAAAAGATACGGTCTTCTTCTCCTTTTTCTAAAACCAATTGGACAAAAGGCATGCTGTATTTTTCAATTACCTTTACTGTTTTCTTGTCCATTAAGCTTCTCCTAACTGATCGATATACTGATCAATGAGTTCTTTATGGGCATGACCGTCAAGGTTTTGTGAGATGATTTTACCAGCCAAGCTGATTGTCAAATCTGCTACCTCACCCTTAACGCTTTGTAAAGCTTCAGCTTTATTTTGAGCAATTTCTTGGTTTGCTTTTTCTTTCAAGCGTCCTGCTTCTAGCTTAGCATCTGCTAAAATACTAGCTTTGCTTTTCTCAGCTGTTTCTTTCGCATTCTCAATGATTGTCTTAGCTTCTTTACGGCTACCAGCCAATTCATCTTCGCGTTTCTGAGCCAATACTTCTGCTTTTTGACGTGCTTGTTCAGCTCCGTCAATATCTGCTGCAATTTTTTCTGCTCTTTGTTCGAAAATGCTAGTCAAATTTGACCAAGCGTATTTCTTAACCAAGACTAGCAAGAGAATAAAGGAACCAGCGATTAGTATAAAATCACCAAGTAATTCACCTACTGTTACATTCATAAACTACTCCTTTCTATTCTTCATCATTAATTTTATTTCCTAGGTACATTGAAGATAACAATGTAAATACATATGCTTGTACACAAGAAATAAAAACAGAAAATGCAGTCCAGATTAGATTTGTTCCAAAAGCAATAGGATACCAATAGAAGGCCTGATGAGAAAGTAGGACTAACATACTTGCCATCACTTCTCCTGCAAAGATATTACCAAATACCCGCAATGCAAGTGAAAGGAGATTGGTAACTTCTTCTAAGAGATTCATTGGTGTCATAAAACCTGGTGTCACAAATGCTTTTAAATACTTTTTGATTCCACGACGACGAATTCCTTCTACGTGGGTCATTAAGATAATTGTAAAAGACAAGACCAAGTCAAATGACAAATTTGCTGTTGGTGAGGTCCAAAGATTTACACCATCTGTAGTCTGAATTCTAGCCATTAAGCCAATATTATTTGCAATGGCCATAAATAGGAATAAACAGAAATAAAAGAGAGAATAATCCTTTATCATTGGACCAAGGTTTGATTTTGTAAATCCAACGACAAAATCAAATAAATACTCCAATACATTTTGTTTTCCTGTGGGTCTCAAAGTCATATTTCGAGTTGCCCAATAAATAAAGCCAAAAATAAGTGCTACAGTCAACAAAGTCAAAACTACTATGGTTAAATTAAAGGTAACAGGACCAATATTGATGGTTGGATTAATACTTTCTTCCATCTAAAATCCTCCCTTTTTCAATTTATACTTCTTTTATTTGATGATAAATGAAAAGACAAGAGTAACGAAGAAAGTACCTTCAATAAAGGCAACCCCTAGGATCATCAAACTACGTAGTTCTGAGATGATATCTGGTTGGCGAGCAACTGATTTCAACAAACCGTTCATCAACATACCTTCACCAAGAGATACACCCATACAGGCAAGACATAGACCGAAAAATGTTAAATTCATGACGAATTCTCCTTTTAATTAAAATTTACTTACTTAGTTTAGTCCTAAAAATTGGATTTGTCAACTTTTTACCAACATTGAAAGCGCTTAACGGAAATTATTTACAATTTTACTATTTTTGAGTCTATTATATAGAAAACTTTGGAAAAAAATTGTAATAAATCCGTCCATTATCTAGACCTTTCTGAAAAATAATGAAAAAATCCGAGATGAAATCTCGGATGGAATTTAATATATTTTTCAACTTCTTTTCTTTTAGTGACTCGACTTAAAGGGAAAGCAACCAGAAATCATTCATTTCCTTCATGCTTATTAAGCTCGAACTGTGACGCTGGTGCCATCTTCCTTATAAAGATTGATGAGTCCTTCTTTGAGAGCTCGAACCATGTCTCCTGCTTGAACAGGTTGTGGAACCTTGATCGTCAAGAGTTCCATCGGATTTGGAGCGCGGTCGATTTTATTGCCTTTGGCATCATGTAAATCTTTGATATACGTTTCAAAATGACGGAAACCTGGGCCGTAAAACTCTACTTGGTCGCCTTCGTTAATGACATTCCGTTGACGAATGGTTGCTGTTTGTGTTGCATCATCATAATCAACGACTTCAGCAACAAACTTGTACTCAGGAATTTTACGACGAGCACCAAACAACTGCTCATTTTCAGATGGTGTACCATAGTAGAAACCTGTTGCTAATTCACGTTGGGCGACCTTCCACATCTCATCAATCAAGTCTTGCTTAATTGCTTCAAACTTCTCTGGACTTTCTAGATAGGCATCAACAGCTGCCTTGTAGCAGTTGGTTACAGTTGAAACATAGTGAATAGACTTCATACGTCCTTCTATCTTCAGACTGTCTACTCCATTTTCAATCATATCTGGAATGTGGTCAATCATAGACATGTCAACAGCTGACATTGAAAATTCTTCTGGAATCTCACCTTTAAGGCTCTTGCGTTCTTGGCCAAATGGCATATCGTAGAGATCATATTTCCAACGGCAAGACTGAGAACATCCACCACGGTTGGCATCACGCATACTCATGTGGTTTGAAAGCGTACAACGACCTGAGTAAGAAATACACATAGCTCCATGGACAAAGGCTTCAATCTCAACGTCTGTGCGTTTGCGGATTTCTGCCAATTCTTCCATCGAAACCTCACGCGCCAATACGACACGAGTTAAGCCCAGTTCTTTCCAGAACTCAAGAGTTTCATAGTTAGTGGCACTAGCTTGGGTAGAGAGGTGAATTTCAAGACCTGGTGCTTCTGTAGCCGCAATCATAATCAAGGCTGGATCAGACACGATAACTGCCGCGATTCCGATATCACGTAGTTTACGGAACCACTCACCAGCACCAGCCTCATTTCCTTCGTGCATAACCATATTGGCAGCCACATAAACCTTAGCACCATACTTGGCCGCAAACTGGACACCTTCTTCCATCTGTTCGAAAGTAAAGTTTCCGGCACGGCTACGAAGGCCATAGGCCTGACCACCGATAAAGACAGCATCTGCTCCATATTGAACAGCTACCTTTAGCTTCTCTAAAGTCCCTGCAGGTGATAAAACCTCTGGACGTTTTAATGTTTTTGTCATGTTTTCTCCTATTTGCAATATAAAAAGTTTGACGTTTTTTCCTTCTCATTTTATAGTAAATAAGCGATAAAATCAAGCCTAGACAGATTGTTTTGACAATTCTAATATTTTAAGCTTTGTATAGTAATTGTTAAACTATCGAATATAAACCAATTTTAACAAGTGGTCAAAAATCCAGATAAAGTAAAAACCAGTATCCAATGATACTGGCTCATTAAACTACACAAATTAGTCCTTAGATGACTATTCCCACTCTACTGTTGCAGGTGGTTTACTTGTAATATCATAGACGATGCGGTTAACGTGGTCCACTTCGTTTACGATACGTACAGAAATCTTTTGAAGGACATCCCAAGGAATCTTTGCAAAGTCAGCTGTCATACCATCGATAGAGGTGATAGCACGGATTGCAATCGTGTAGTCATATGTACGACCGTCACCCATAACACCGACTGAACGAACGCCTGTGTTCACTGTGAAGTATTGCCAGATATCGCGGTCAAGACCTGCTTTAGCAATTTCCTCACGAAGGATAGCATCTGACTCACGAACTGTTTCTAGTTTCTCTTCAGTGATTTCACCCATGACACGGATAGCAAGTCCTGGTCCTGGGAATGGTTGGCGCCATACGATATGGTCTGGCATACCAAGCTCTGTACCAAGGGCACGAACTTCATCTTTATAGAGAGTGTTGAGTGGTTCGATCAATTCAAATTGCATGTCTTCTGGAAGACCACCCACGTTGTGGTGTGACTTAATAGTTTGAGCTGTATCTGTACCAGACTCGATCACGTCTGTGTAAAGCGTACCTTGAGCAAGGAATTTCACATCTTTGAGCTTGCTTGCTTCGTCATCGAATACATACACAAACTCGTTACCGATGATTTTACGTTTTTGTTCAGGGTCAGAAACGCCAGCAAGTTTATCAAGGAAACGTTTAGCAGCGTCTGCTTTGACGATATTCAAACCAAACTTACCACCAAGCATGTCCATAACTTGGTCCGCTTCTCCTTTACGAAGAAGACCGTGGTCTACGAAGATACAAATCAATTGATCGCCAATAGCCTTTTGGAGAAGAACTCCAACAACTGAAGAGTCAACACCACCTGATAGACCAAGAAGGACACGTTTATCACCGACGGTTTCACGAATTTTTTGGATCTGCATATCAATGAAGTTATCCATTGACCAGTCGCCTTTAGCCTTACAGATGTTAAGGGCAAAGTTACGAAGGATATCATTTCCGTATACAGAATGACGAACTTCTGGGTGGAATTGGATACCGTAAATGTGTTTATCTGGGTTTTCAATGGCTGCATAAGGGCAGTCAGCTGATGTTCCAGTACGAACAAAGTCAGCAGGAATCTCAGTGACCGCATCACCATGGCTCATCAAAACAGTCTGCTCATCAGGTGTTGATTCAAAAAGAGCTGATGGTGTGTGAGTTAGGGTTGATTGACCGTATTCACGATTTCCAGCATCACCTGCAGGGACAACTTTTCCTCCAAGTTTATGGGTCAATAACTGCATACCGTAACAAATTCCCAAAATAGGAATTCCGAGTTCGAAGATTTCTGGGTCAATATCGAATGAACCATCTTCGTATACAGAGTTTGGACCACCTGATAGGATAATTCCTACAGGATTGATTTCACGAACTTCAGCAGCTGAAATTTTATGGCTCTTTAGTTCTGAAAAAACACCAATCTCACGGATACGGCGTGAAATCAGCTGGTTGTATTGGCTACCATAGTCCAATACGATGATTTTTTCTACATCTTTCAAATCAGTTGAAATGTTGCTCATCTTTTTCCTTTCTCAAAAGAAATATCTTTTTTCAATATTCTATCACAAATAAGGGCGAATTACCAACTAAACAAGGCGAAGTTTGACTTTTTCTAGTTTATTGGGGTACAATAGAGAAAAGATAGAAATGAAGTGAAAAATATGCTACCCGCTTATATGAAAATCCATGATCAGATTAAAAAGGATATTGACGAACATCGTTGGGCTATTGGTGAGAGACTTCCCAGTGAAAGAGATTTAGCAGAGCAGTTTGAGGTCAGTCGCATGACCCTCCGACAAGCTATTTCCCTCTTGGTCGAAGAAGGAGTTTTAGAGCGCCGTGTAGGAAGTGGCACCTTTGTATCCAGTACACGTGTACAAGAAAAGATGAGAGGGACAACCAGTTTTACTGAAATTGTTAAGTCCCAAGGTAAAGTACCCTCTAGCCAACTCATTTCCTACAGAAAAACCATTCCCAATGAACAGGAAGTTGCCAAGCTAGGAATTTCTCCTACCGAAAATATTATCCGAATGGAACGTGTTCGCTATGCCGACCAAGTTCCTCTGGTTTATGAAGTTGCTTCTATTCCTGAAAAATTCATTAAGGACTTTAAAAAAGAAGAAATCACCAGTCATTTCTTCCAAACCTTGCAAAAACACGGCTACCGTATAGGCAAATCTCAACAGACTATTTATGCTCGCCTTGCTAAAGAAAAGATTGCCCACTATTTGGAAGTTGAAAAAGGACATGCTATTCTTGGTTTGACTCAGGTTTCCTACCTAGAAGATGGTACTGCTTTTGAATACGTAAAAAGTCAGTATGTAGGCGAACGCTTTGAATTTTATCTTGAAAATAATTAGATTACTATGCAAAAACTCTCTGTCACGGACAAAGAGTCTTTTTTATTTCTCTAAGAGTAAATCTTTCAAAGAAATCAGAGTTACAGCAAACAATATCATTGCCATGCCAAGAAAATCAATAGGATAAAATTGTTCATTCATAATTAGGAAGGCAAAGAAAACTGCCGAAATTGGCTCAATAGAAGCCAACAAGCTTGACTTGACCGGTCCAATCAGACTGGCTCCTTTTAAGAAGGCTGTATAGGCAAAGACAGTCCCGATAAGGATAATGCCCGCAAATGCAAGGAGAAAATCAAGACTAGTTGGGATAGCAGTCTGTAGAACCCCTGTAAAAGGAAGGGCGACTAAACCTGCTATGACCATTCCCACACCAATGAGCAAACTGCTCCCCCACTTCTTAATCAAGGCTATGGGCAAAATGATATACAGTGCGTAAGTCAGAGCAGAAAAGAGACCCCAGAACAGGCCTGCAGGTGTCATGGATAACTGGTCCAACTGCCCATGAGTTGCAATCAGGAAGGTCCCTCCGATGGCTAATATGATAGAAACAATCTCTCCCAGTGTCGGTGCTACCTTATCCTTGATACAGCTATAAATCAAAATCCCGACAGGGCAAACATACTGAAGCACCGTCGCGGTTCCTGCATTGGTTTCCTGAATAGCAGTTAGATAGGCAAATTGATTGAGGAAGAGGCCAATTAGAGCAAAAATGAGAAGAGACAGCAAACTTTTTCTATCCTTTAAAAAGGCCAGCATTTTATCCTTTGCAGTGGCATAAGCCAAGAGCATGAGAATTCCACCAGCGATTAAAAGACGCAAGTTGGTCAAAACCAGGGCCGAAATTCCGTGCGCCATCAGGTATTGGCCACTCGTTCCTGACAAGCCCCAAGCAATCCCAGCCACAACTGTTAATAGAGTCCCTTTTAAACTGTTTGACATGTCTCTCCTTACTCTTCTTTGCGAATCAAGTCCATCACTTGATTGCGGTCTACAATCCATTGAGCCCTCTCATCCTTTTCATAGGTACGATTCGATAGGAAAATAGCCGCTTCTTGCTTCTGGCGATTCCACATGATAAAGGTACCTGTATAGCCCGTATGGTCTAGCCAATCTCCTTCCAAATTCCAGGCCAAAGAACGTTCCTTGTCATCCAAAGGAGAAAAATTTTGACTCAAATCTCTTGCAAAATCATCTGATAAATAGTGTTCTAAAAAGATTTGTAGATCCTTTACAGTCGAAAATAAACCAGCACTACCAGCATGTCTGCCCAGGAGACGAGCCTTGGGATCATGTACCACACCTGCCTCGACACCTCTAACTGTTGGAACAGCAAGCTCAACAGGCCCAAACTGGGTATCCGCCATTCCCCAAGGTTTCCAGACTTGCTCCTGTAAAATCACATCCAAGTCTTGATTAAAGATTCTTTCCAAGATAAAACCTAACAGCAAAAAATGGACATCCGAATAAAGAAAGGCTGGCTGATTGCGTCTGTTAAGATGAAACATCGCTTCCTTTAATTCAGGTGCTGTTAAAAGATCACGATTGGGAATAAAAGGATCAAGGTCTGTAGCGTGAGTCAAGAGCTGGCGAATAGTGATGTCTGGATAATCACTCTCTGGTAAAAAATCTGTTACCGGTCTGTCAATATCTAATTGACCTTTTTCCCACAAGAAGGTAAAAACAGTGCCAACTCCAACAACCTTGCTAACACTGGCTAGGTCGTAAACTAGTCCTGCCTCAGTATCCAAGCCATGTTCTGGGTCACTATGTCCTACATAGATCTCCGTCCATTGATTGTCCTTAAAATACGCAAAAGAGGCTCCGGGATAAATCCCTGCCTCGATTTGTTCTTCTATTTTTTTAATAATCTTGGTCCACTTCATACTTCTTCAAACCACAATTCAACATTATTTCTATCTTTACCAAGGAAGAATTTTTCAGACTTAGGAATAAAATATTCTGTAGACTCAAACTTCTGGCGAAGACTTGCTATATCTAGTTCATTGACCAAGAACTTGAGCATAGATAAGTCCCAAGTAGCCGTATTGTCCACAGTCAAATCTTGACCCTGAGCTGGGATAAAATCAAGTGATGTCCCAATTTCAGATAGTTCCAAAAAACTATCTACATCCGTTGGGAGGTGTAATTCCATAGAAATTTCAAATTTACTTAAAGAAATTGACTCCAGATCTGTTTGAAATTCTGGCTTTTCTCCTACTTCTACTAGACTTGCTCTGTCATCTTCCGCATGAATCAAAATCAAATCATCTTCGGGTGAAAAAATCTCAAAAGCGTAGCCATTTTTACCTTTATATAATTGATGAATCGAATCTGTTTTAGCTAATAAGGCCTCGATTTCTAAGGGATTTTCTACCTTGACAATCAATCTAGCTAGTTTTTTTCTTCCCTCTACCTTACGAGTGCGCATACTTGGAGCTTCTTCTAAAACCAGCTTTTCTAGACCTGTTTGATCACCTAGTGACAGAAAGGCTGACTCTTCTAACAAGGCCTTCATGCCAAGGGTTTCTATATAAAATGTTTCATTTAATTTTCTATTATTAACTTTTAAAGTAGGAATAATCCGTACAATCTGATTTACATTCATAAATTCCTCCAACTCTTTTATTTTAAAGGATTTTAGAATTTTTTACAAGAAATTATGCTCAGATTTAGCTTTTTTTCGTAAAATTTCATCTAAAAAACCGAGGATTTCCTCGGTTTCAATTTCTTATAGGTAAAGGAATTTGAAGATAGCTACTGCGGCAATTGCTGCTGCGATCGGTGCTACTACTGGTACCCAAGAGTACCACCATTTTGAATCACCTTTGTGCTCACCAAGAACTGATTTTGGAAGGAAAGCATGAAGGAGACGTGGTCCCAAGTCACGGGCTGGGTTCAAGGCAGGTCCTGTAGGTCCACCAAGTGATGTTACCAAGGCCATAACTAGGAAACCTACTGCCAAGTGAGCAATTCCAAGACCAGATGTCATAAATGGTGCTACTTGTTCTTTAGCTTGGTCAAGTGCTGCTGTTACTTGTTCTTGAGGAATGGTTTGACCTTGAGTAGTTGCTTGTGCAACTTGAGCATTAATAGCCGCTTGTGCTTTTGATACTAGTTCAGCACCAAAGAAGTTTTTAGTCATTCCAAGAGCTGCAAAGAAAAGAACAAATGAACCAACAAACTCATTTACAAAACCATTAACAGTTGCTGCAAAATGTGATTCTTTTGTACCATTATCCAAACTTGAAATTGTTGAGAAAGTACCCAAGATGTTGTTTGGATTTTCAGTTTTCAAGTAGTATGGGCGGTGTGTGGCCACAACCAAGGCTTGACCAAAGATAGCACCCAAAACTTGTGCAAGGATATAAGGCGCTACCTGTGCCCAAGGGAAGAGACCGCTGATTGCAAGTCCAAGAGTGAAGGCTGGGTTGATGTGGTTACCTGATACGTTACCAAACATCAAAGCTGGAATCATAACCCCCATACCGTAACCAACAGCGATAACGAGCCAGCCACTTTGGTGACCTTTCGTACCTTTAAGTTCAACGTTAGCAACTGCACCATTACCAAGAATGATCAAAATAGCAGTTCCCAAGAATTCAGTGGCATATTTAATTGCCCATGTAAAATCCATTTGATAGATTCTCCTTAAAATTTTTTAGACAATCCTTATTCTATCAATTTTTATATCTTTTAGCAATATGTTTTCTAAAAGAATATATGAGAAAGCGGTTTTATTTCTTATAAAAAACAAAAGGATTAAGGGAGTAATTTTCCTTAATCCGAAAGTTCTTATTCTTGACGTTGTCCGAAATCTGCAATCATTTGCTCCATTTCTTGTCGACTCGGAGTTGTCAGCATATACAGGTAATCCCCTTGAAGTTCCGCAAAGGCTGCAGGCATGATTTTTTTAACCTTGACTGATGACTGTATTTGGCAAGCAAGTCCTCCTCAGAATAGACATAGTGAGCATTCGCACGACGGGATGTAGCTAAACAAAACTGAGGTTCAAATTCTGACGCTGGGAACTCTTCTCCTGCGACAATAGCTGCATATCCACGATAGAGGTCCAAGGAATGAGCAAAGTTATAAACATCAATGGTAAAACCACCTGCAGGACGGTTATTGTACTCAATAGCAATGTAGTCGTCCCCTTCGCGGAAAAACTCAATATGGAAGAACCGTTCTTTCATACCAAATTCTTTGACAATTGCCTCACCATATTTACGTAATTTAGGATCCATATCCTTGAGAACGTAATAAGAATTGTCCATCTTGTAAATCATGAGATCAAGCGGTGTATAGGCGTAGTCAAAGGTCGTTGAGAAGACAATCTTTCCATCCTTATCCACTAAACCATCAAAGGTGCAAATTTCGCTGGAAGTGACAAATTTTTCAAAGAAATAAACGGTCGAATGGTCCCATTCTTGCTTGAAGTGATTGATATCGTCTTCTGTTTCAAGCTTAAAGGTGGCGGCTGCTCCCACTCCATTGTCAGGTTTTGCAATCATTGGAAGGCCGATTTCATTCACAGCTTGATCCACATCTGCTTCCGTCTTGATAACAGCTCCAGGTACCACGGGGACACCTGCTTTTTTGAACAATTTCTTCATTTCAGACTTAAATTTAGTCTTTTTGAGGTCTTCTGGTTTGGCACCAAAGACATTAAATTGTTCTCTGAGTGTTGCATCCAGCTCAAGCCAGTATTCATTATGGGACTCGATGCGATCGATAGGACCATGCTTGTAGAAAAGAAATGCAACTGCACGCTTGACTTCGTCTACATTTTCAAGATTATCAACACGGAAATACTCAGTCAGGCTAATGCGTAAGGGCTCATCCAATTGCTCGTAAGGTTCTTGGCCAATTCCCAAGACTGTGATGCCTTTATTAGCTAGTTCAATAGTAAACTGTTGAAAGTTTTGCGGATAGTAGGGAGAAATAACAAGGTAATTCATAGGTCACTCCTTTTATAAATAGAGATTGCCGAGGAAATAAGGCATTTGTTTGCGCCACCATTCCCAGTCGTGGGCGACATCGTGTCCCCATTCAGCAAACCAGGCTGGAATTTGTTTCTGGTCAAAGGCTTCTTTAAGCTTGTAAAAGGATGGTAGACCGTCTTGTTCCCAGGCACCAAGACCCGTACACAGCACAATCTCTGCCTGACGATAACGGTCAATAAACCAGCCGTCGTTCTGGTTCCAGATATAATCTACTGGCGAGTTTTGGTAAATAGCATCGTCATTGTAGTAATCGCCGACAAAGAAACGTGCATCGTAAACACCACTAAGAGCAATCACCTTTGTAAAAACATCTGGATGCTGGAGAAAAAAGTTGACTGCATGGTAGGCGCCCATGGAGCAACCTGTCGTCATCATGCCATCAAACCAACCTGTCTTATGCTTGATAAAAGGAATGGCCTCCTCAATCACATAGCGCTCATAGGCACGATGCATCTCCGCCTGATCGTGACCGTTTTTCCAAGTGGCCAACCAGCTCTCACTGTCTACACTGGATAGGGTAAAGAACTGGACACGACCTTCCTCTATAAAGGAAGAACAGGCATCAATCATGCCAAAATCATAGTATTCGTTGTGACTACCACCTGATGAAGCAAAAACCACAACTGGAATCCCAGCATGACCATAACGGTTAAGGTACATTTCACGGTTAAGGTTGCCACTCCAGTGGCTAAGATGTTCAATATGCATATTTTCTCCTTTCTTACTTTACCAGTTTTCTGCAAAAAATCTCAGACAGTCTGGTAAATTTTCAGACCAAGGGATTTCACTATGGATGGCACCAGACTGAACTTTTAAGACAAGATTATCCAAATGAACTCCCCCTGCTATCAAATCATGGTAATAGCGAAGAGACGAATCGATATAGGCTTGTTTGATATTACCAGCCATCAGGGTCTTGTCCGTATCATCTGCTTCTTCTGTTCCAACATAGATAAAGATACGCTGGTCAGGCGATAGTTTCTTGCGCTCGATATAGCGATTAAAAGCTTCTTGATGGAGCCAGTTAGCAGATGAAAAGACACCTAGACAACCAATTTGATTTTGGTATTCCAAACCGATAAACTGGGTAATATTCCCTCCTAATGAGGAACCAATCATGGCTGTATGCTGGCGGTCTGCTTTTGTACGATAAGTTTCATCGATAAAAGGCTTGACCACCTCCATGACAAACTCGGCATACTCCACACCCTTACCGCCAAACTGCTGCCCTGGGATAGGAGATTCTTGGAACTTCCAAGCCGCATACTCATTCATCCGCCCCATACCATCATTGTCAATGGCAACGACAATCATGCGACTGATGTCAGGATTACGCTTAATAGCTGGGATAATCTTCCATGAATGGCCAATGAAGGACTCTTTACTATAAAAAACATTTTGCCCGTCATGAAAGTAAACAACAGGATAGGAACGATCCGTGTCTTTCTCGTAATCTTTAGGCAGAAGAACACGTACACGGCGTTCCTTACCTGTATAAGGAACCTTGAGTTTGTGTTCTTTCATTTTTAAATAAAAGTAGGATTGATTCATTGTCAGAAAACTCTCTATATTCAAAATTTTATTTTATTATATCACAATTATAGAAAAAAAGTTAGTTTTGCTTCCATTTTTGGAATTAAAAACTAACTTTTTCATTTATTTTTCTAAATTCTTCTGGATTTTCTGATTAGAGCAAATTATCAATCAAGTCATCCACTTCATCTTTTTCAGCCTGCGGTGTAATCTCAGTAATCATGATTCCAGCCACAGCTCGCTCTACTAATCCTTCAACATCCATACGCGCTTCGTACTGCTCCGCATTCTTAATCTTAGGATTTGTTTTCGGACGATCTGGCGCAAAAATGGTACAACAGTCTTCAAAAGGCTGGATAGAAATTTCAAAGGTGTCAATTTCCTGAGCAATGTCAATAATTTCCAACTTATCCATTGTCACAACTGGACGGATGATGGGAGTGTTGGTAACCGCATTGATAGCCTGCATGCTCTCCAAGGTTTGGCTGGCTACTTGACCTAGGCTTTCCCCATTTATGATAACTAAACCATTTCGTACCTCACGAATACGATCTGTAATCCGCATCATAAAGCGACGAGTTAGAGTCATTAAGTAAGCTTCGGGCGCTTTGGCCTTGATTTCCTCTTGAATCTCTGTAAAAGGAACTTCGATAAACTGGATATTTCCACCAAACTTGGTCAATTTACGGGTCAAATCTTGGGCTTTCTTGAGAGCGCCTGGACTAGTATAAGGTGGGCTGGCAAAGTGAACGGCCTCTATATCTACCCCTCGTTTAAGCGCTAGATAGCCAGCTACAGGGGAATCGATTCCTCCTGACAACATGAGCATGCCTTTACCTGAAGTTCCAACTGGCAAACCACCAGCCCCACGAATGGTTTCATAAGAAAGATAGGCTGCTTCTTCACGTATCTCCACCTGAAGATTGATGTCAGGACTTTTCATTTGAGCTTGCACATTTGGAATAGCTTCAAAAACAGCACCTCCAAGGGTTTGATTGAGTTCACGACTATCCAACTCAAAGTTGTGGTCGCTACGCTTGCTAGAAATTTTAAAGGTCATGCCATCCTTGTAGATGTCCTGCATAATCTCTTGGACAGAAGACTTCAGAACTTCTACAGATTTTTCAACCTTATAAACAGGGGAAAAGTTTTGAATTCCAAAAACTTGTTTAAGCGATTCTGCTACTGCTGTATAATCTGCTCCATTGAGGTAAGCGTGGGCACGGTCACGATCTGCCGTTACCTTAACTTGGGGATAGATAGACAAAACGTCTGAAATATTATTGCGAAGTTTATTGATGAAACGCATACGGTTTTTGCCCTTGGTTGACAGCTCACCGTAGCGAATCATAATTTCTGAATACTGCATGAATGCTCCTATCTTACTTTTCTAGTTTGATTGTAAATCAATTTTAACTTGGTCAAGAACTGCTCGACCTGACTCATATCATTTTCAAGGTCTAGGCTAAGACGCACAGCTGACTGAGCCTTATCTTTATCTACTCCCATGGCAATCAGGGTTCCGGCTGGTTTCCCTGCCTTGGACGAACAAGCAGAGGTCGTTGAGATAAAAATATCATAGTCTTCAAAGGCGTGAACGATGACTTCACCACGAACACCCTTGATTCCAAAAGTCAGAATATGAGGGGCAAAGTCTTCCTCATCTGAAAAGACAGAAATATCTGGATAGTCCAGAAGTGCTTGGCGAATCACTGCCTTCATCTGACCAGTCTTGCTAGTAAAGATATCTAGCTTTTCCATAGACAAGCGGAGAGCCTTGGCTGTCGCTGCAATTCCTGCCACATTTTCAGTTGTCGAACGGTAATCACGTTCCTGACCACCACCTGTTAAAAGAGGCGTAATCTTCTTGCCAGACTTGATATAGACAAATCCAACACCTCGAACTCCGTGAAACTTGTGACTAGAGAAAGTCGCAAAATCCACTCGTTCTGTCAGATACTTTTCAGTCGGAATCTTGGCAAGTGCCTGAACCGCATCAACGTGGAAGGAAATAGTTGGCTTGTCTGCCAATAGTTCTGAAATAGCTTGAATAGGTTGAATCGAGCCGATTTCATTGTTCACAGCCATGACGGAAACGAGGGTCGTATCAGGTCTTATCAAATCTGATAACGCTTCAACATCTACAAATCCTTTGTTATCAACTGGAGCAAAATCTACTTCAAATCCTTGACTTTTCAACCAAAGGGCTGACTCTTTGACTGCCGGATGTTCAATGGCTGATACAATGATGTGCTTTCCAAACTGAGCCTTTTCAAAGGCCACACCCTTGATAACCCAGTTATCTCCTTCTGTCCCACCAGAAGTAAAGAAGATTTCCTCACTTTTCTTACCGATTAAATCTGCAATTTGCTGACGAGAAGCATCTAAGATTCGTGTTGCCTGATCTCCCAAACGATGGAGACTAGATGGATTTCCTAAAATTTTTGAAGCGACCTGCATATAGGTTTCAAGTGCTTCAGGATAGGGCTTGGTCGTCGCCGAATTATCAAAGTAAATCATATTTTCTCACGCTTTCTAAAATCACTCCCTCTATTGTATCATGAAACGGAGCCTGCGACAAGAAAGGGCAATTTCTCTTTTTTTAAGATTTTTTTTAAAGAAATGCGGTATAATAAATTTTAATTAAAGGAGAGAATATATGTCTAATTATCGTAGAACTTCAAAACCAAAAACAGAACACATCAAAAAAGGCTTTACAGTCTTTCAAAAAATCGTTGCGACTATCGCTAGTATCCTTGGCTTGATTACCGCAAGTATCACGATCATGAACGCCTTGGACAATAATAAAAATACTAAAAAAGAACCTACGACAAGCCAGACGACAACCATTGTCAAAGAAATTCAAAAGGAAGTCCCTAAGGAAAACACCAGTCCCAATAAGGAAACTAACACTACCCAAGAAAAAACACAACAAGAAGAAACGCCAAAATCTAGCGTCAAGGAAGAGAAAAAGGAAGAGCAGAAAACATCAACTCAAGATTCTTCTACTCCTGCTCCTAGTCCAAGTAAACCTGCCGCTGAAAATGAAAAACAGTCCAATAATACACCAACTTCGGAAAATAAAACTAATCAATAATCACTAAAATAGCTTCCCTCCAAACTTGGAAAGAAGCTATTTTTTTATTGTTGTAAAACTTTTCTTGGTTTGGTACCTTCAGCTGGACCAATGACACCTGCCATCTCAAGCTCTTCCATGAGACGTGTCGCACGGTTAAATCCAACTGACAAACGACGCTGAATCATGGATGCGCTGGCTTTCTGGGTCTCAATGACTAGAGCTTTGGCTTCTTCAAAAAGCGGATCACCACCAGATTCACCATCTGAAAATTCACCTTCATTTTCAGAAACCTCACCTGGATCAAAACTCTCATCGTAGTCCGCATCTGCCTGAGCCTTAATGAAGTTTACGATACGTTCGACATCATCATCCGAGATAAAGGAGCCTTGGAGACGAACTGGATGATTTTCATCAATTGGTTTAAAGAGCATATCTCCACGTCCAAGCAGTTTCTCAGCTCCATTTTCATCTAAAATAGTACGGGAGTCTGTTCCTGATGAAACTGCGAAAGCGACACGAGATGGGACATTGGCCTTGATTAGACCAGAAATGACATCAACGGATGGACGCTGGGTTGCAAGAATCATGTGGATACCGGCAGCACGCGCCTTCTGCCCAAGACGAATAATGGCATCTTCCACTTCCTTGCTGGCCACCATCATAAGGTCAGCCAACTCATCCACAATCACGACAATGAGCGGTAGCGGAATTTGCTTGTACTCAGACTGGGCATTGAACTCTTCTACCTTGGCATTAAAGCCTGCAATATTACGAACTCCTACCTTTGCAAAGAGTTCATAACGATTTTCCATCTCATCCACAACCTTTTGCAGGGCTTTGCTAGCCTTACGTGGATTGGTCACGACTGGAATCAAGAGGTGGGGAATATCATTGTAAACAGATAACTCAACCATCTTGGGATCGACCATCATAAATTTAACTTGGTCAGGTCTCGCCTTCATGAGGATGCTAGCGATAATGCCGTTAACGGCGACCGACTTACCTGAACCCGTTGAACCTGCGACTAGCAAGTGGGGCATTTTAGAAAGATCAAATGCTCTTGCAGTGCCATTAACAGCCTTCCCTAAAGGAATTTCCAAGAGATTTTCAGCTTTCGTTTGAGATTGTTCCCATAGTTCGCGGAAAGAAACTGTCGCAATCTCAGAGTTGGGAACCTCAATCCCGACTAAGGATTTACCAGGTATTGGAGCCTCAATCCGGACATCCTTGGCTGCCAAGGCTAGAGCGAGGTCATCTGCTAGATTGGAAATGCGGTTAACCCGTACACCGACTGCTGGCTTGACTTCATACTTGGTCACTGACGGCCCAATTTCAGCCCGTTCAACTGTTACCTTGATACCAAAACTAGCAAAAGTTTCTTCTAGGATTTTGATGTTTTCTCGAACAATCTTCTTCTCTTTCGACTGGTCTTTTGGTTTATCTGGGGCAAAGAGTTGTAAGCTTGGAAGTTTGTACTCAAGAGCCTCCTTGGCTGAAAAATCGACCTGAACATCTTCATCATCAGAGCCATCTTCCTGTTCAGCGAATTCAAGTTCAGCTTGAGGCAAGATGATTTCTGGTTCCACCCACTCTTCTTCTGGAACAGGAGGAACGTCAAGCACAACATCATCAGTCAGAATTTCACCCGTTTCCATATCAACAGGAGGCATATCGAGTAAGGCTTTTTCAGCCTCTTCTTGTTCTAATCTAGCCTCTTCCTCAGCCTTTTGGCGAGCTTTTTCTTCTTGTTTGACAAAACGTTCCTCTTTTCGACGCTCATGCCCTTCCCGCCATTTGGCAAAGCCTTTACTGCAAAATTCAGCAATATCGTAAACAGACCAAGGACTGACTAGGAGGGCACCCACTAAAATCAAGATAGAACCAATAAAGTAAGTACCGATATTTGAGAAGAGAAAGGCTGTTGGCACATAGAGTCCAACACCAATCAAGCCTCCACCAGCAAAACTGGTCGTTCGAAAACCAGTCAAATCAGTCACAACCTGAGCCATGGTTCCTTTTAAGACCGACTTGTCCAAACCATATTTCCAAACTAAGTAGGCCTCCAAAATCAAGAGTAAGCCTGCAAATATGGTGAAAAAGCCAGATAGGAGCCCTTCCTGTTTTCGTATCCACTTGAAAAAGAAGAGGTAGAGCAGGATACCAAATATTGCCAGATAAGCTAGGCTACCCACTAGCAAGCGAATTAAATTATAAAGGGTTATACCTGCAGCCCCTAATTTGAAGGCTGCGAAAATCAATAAAAGGGCGATTCCTAACGAAATCAACATTCGTTGAATCGCTTCTTTTCTTTCGAGTTCTGCTTTAGACGGTCTCCGTCTTGTTTTACTTGTATTCTTGTTTGCCATTCTTCTATTATACCATATTTCACAGGCATTTCGGAAAGAGAAAAAGACTGCACCAAACGGTCCAATCTTTTCATTTTCTATCTAGGTTTTATGCTTGTGGCTTGCGTAGGTAACCATAGACCACACCACTTACAATTGCTCCTACTAAGACAGAAACGAGATAAAGAAGAGCATTTGAAGTAAGGGCGATCACGAAGATTCCTCCGTGTGGCGCCATGAGTTTGATACCAGTAAGACCAACGAGGCCACCTGCTACTGCTGAACCAAGAATGAAGCTTGGAATCGCACGAGCTGGGTCAGCGGCACCAAATGGAATCGCTCCCTCAGTGATAAATGACAAGCCCATGATGATGTTGGTCAAACCAGAGTTGCGTTCTTCCTTAGTAAATTTGTCTTTAAAGAGAAGAGTTGCGACAAAGATGGCAAGTGGTGGCACCATTCCTCCAGCCATAACTGCTGCCATAGCCACAGAACCACCTGAAGAAACAGTTGCTGCAAGCGTACCTGTACCAAAGACATAAGCCGCTTTATTGACTGGTCCACCCATATCGACAGCCATCATTCCTCCAAGAACGATACCAAGAAGGACAGCTGAACCTCCTCCAAGACCGCCTAGGAAGTCATTCATAGCAGTGTTGATTGCCGCCATTGGGATATTCACAGCTAGCATGACAAATCCAGTCAAGATTGTTCCAAGAAGTGGCAAGAGAAGGATTGATTTTGCACCTTCAAGTGAACGAGGAACTTTAACGTATTTCTTGATAGCAAGAACTAAAGCACCTGCGATAAATCCACCAACAAGGGCACCTAGGAAACCAGATGAGACACCTGCAAGAGTTGAAGTTGCTTCACCACCTGCGGCATAAGGAATTTTACCAAAGGCAAAACCTTCTTTAGCAATAGCACCAGCCACGAAACCTGCTACCAAACCTGGTTTTTCAGCGATAGAGTAGGCAACATAACCTGCAAAGACTGGGAGCATCAATCCAAAGGCTGCACCACCAATTTTCATGAACATAGAAGCTAACTCATGGTAAGAACCAAGATTGCCAAGTTTTTCATTTGGAACACCCAAAGCGCCGTCAATCAAGAAGGCAAGGGCAATCATGATACCACCGCCAATAACAAATGGCAACATTTGAGATACACCACTCATCAAGTGTTTGTAGAAGGCACCACCAAGGCTTTGTTTTTCGTTAGAGGCTGTTGCAGCTTTTGCACCATTAGCGGCACGGTAGACTTCCGCTTCTCCTGAAAGAGCCAAGTTAATCAATTCTTCTGTTTTACGGATACCGTCAGCAACTGGACGATTGATCAATGGTTTGCCATCGAAACGATCCATCTCAACCGCCTTGTCTGCAGCTATGATAACAGCTTTAGCCTTGCGGATGTCCTCAGCAGTTAGTTGGTTTCCAACACCGCTAGCACCGTTGGTTTCAACCTTGATTCCAACACCCATTTCAGCAGCCACTTTTTGAAGGGCTTCTTGAGCCATGTAAGTGTGGGCAATACCTGTTGTACAAGCTGTAACAGCAACGATAAAGTCACCAGAGTCATTGGTAGGTGCTTGAACTGGCTCCTCAGCTTTTTCTGAAGCTTGGTTAAAAAGTTCGATAACTTGGTCAGCTGATGTTGCTTGACGAAGTTTATCAGCAAAGCCATCTTTCATCAAGTATTGAGACAATTCTGCCAAGGCTGCCAAGTGAGTATCATTGGCGCCTTCTGGAGCAGCAATCATGAAGAAGAGGTCAGTTGGTTGTCCATCTAAACTTTCATAGTCAACACCCTTGTTTGATTTAGCAAAGAGAACAGTCGCTTCTTTTACAGCAGCATTTTTGCTGTGAGGCATTGCGATTCCATCACCCAGACCAGTAGAAGTGAGAGCTTCACGCGCCAAAAATTCCTTCTTTAAATGTTTCAAAATCTGTTACATAACCGTGGTCTGTCAAACTTTTAATCATCTCGTCGATGACAGCTGTTTTTTCAGTTGCCTGCAAATCCAGCAACATGACATCTTTTCTCAATAGGTCTTGAATTCTCATCGTTTTTCTACCTCAACTTTTTCATATGTTTCTTTAATAAATTCCGCCGTTGCCAAGTCATCCGAGAAGGTGGTTGCTGTTCCACAAGCCACTCCCCATTTAAAGGCTTCTACTGCGTCTTTTGATTTGACAAATTCACCTGTAAATCCAGCTACCATAGAGTCACCAGCTCCAACTGAATTTTTGACTGTTCCTTTGATTGGTTTTGCGAAGTAAGCTCCCTCAGATGTGACAAGAAGGGCACCGTCACCAGCCATAGAGATAATGACGTTTTGAGCACCTTTAGCCAGTAACTCACGAGCGTATTTCTCAATTTCATCTAAACTTTCGAGTTTAACCCCAAAAATCGCTCCAAGTTCATGATTGTTTGGTTTGACCAAAAGTGGCTGGTAGTCCAAACTATCAATCAAGGTCTGTCCTTCAAAGTCACAAACCACTTGCGCACCCGTCTGGCGCGTCAAGGCAATAAGATCCTTGTAGATAACATTTCCTAAGTTCTTAGCACTTGAACCAGCAAACACGACCGTATTATCTGCAGTCAGACTCGATAAAATAGCTTTCAACTCTTCAAGTTTCGCTGGTTCAACACTAGGACCCGTTCCGTTGATTTCTGTTTCTTGGTCTGCTTTAATCTTGACATTAATGCGAGTATCTTCTGCCACTTGAACAAAACGTGTCTCGATTTCTTCATCAGCCAGAGTATCTGTGATAAATTTACCAGTAAAACCTCCGATAAATCCAGTAGCCGTATTGGGAATATTCAAGCGTTTCAAGACACGACTGACATTAATTCCTTTCCCCCCAGCAAACTTATCATCACTGTCCATACGATTGACACTACCAACTTGGACTTGCTCCAAGCGAACGATATAGTCAATAGACGGATTGAGTGTGACTGTATATATCATACCTCTATTACCTCCGTTTTTTCTTTTATTGTCTGCAAGAGCTCATGCCCTTGACTTGTGATAACGATAGCTCGTTTGAGGGGTGCTACCTTGGCAAAGCAAGTTTGTCCAATCTTAGACGAATCCACCAGGACATAGGTCTGTTTAGCATTCTCCAAAATAGCACGCTTAACAGCTCCCTCCTCCATATCAGGAGTCGTATAATAACCATCGTCCACACCATTCATCCCGATAAAGGCACGGTCAAAGTGCAATTGGTTAATCTGGTTAAGAGCAACGCCCCCGATGCTCGCATCTGTCGCCATCTTGACACTTCCTCCAACCATGACAGTTGGAATCTGCTTTTCAACCAACTGTGCGGCATGGTGAATCGAATTTGTCACAACAGTAATATTCTTATTGACCAATTCATGGATCAAAAAAGCAGTTGTTGTTCCAGCATCGATAAAGATGACATCTTGTTCCTTAATGAGAGAGGCTGCTTTCTGAGCCAGCAACTTCTTTTCTTGAAGGTTTTTGACAGATTTTTCTTGAATGGTTTCTTCTTCCTGCAAGGAATGGGGCAATTCTGCTCCACCATGCACGCGACGAAGCTTGTTTTCCGCTTCCAACTCATCCAAGTCTCTTCGAACCGTTGATTCTGAGGTCTCTAGCAAACTAACTAATTTTTCTAGAGAAACTACATGATGTTGATTTAACTCCTCTAAAATCAGTTGTTTCCGCTCTGTTTTTAACACTGAATCACCTCCTGTTATCGTTTACACTATTCATTCTATCACACTTTCTTTCAAAGTCAAGCGCTTTTTGTCATTTTCTTTCAAAATCTATCATTTTTCTTATTTCCAAAATTTTTATTGCAAGATAAGAGCCTTTATGGTAGACTATTTGAGTAAGTATTGGAAGATTACTCAAGAGGCTTAAGAGGCCGTGTTGGAAACGCGGTAGGCGTGTAACAGCGTGCGTGGGTTCGAATCCCATGTCTTCCGTTTATTTTAAAAAAGATACCCAAGAAATGAACTGCACCCCAAAAGTTAGACATAAAAAATCTACTTTTGGGGTGTTTTTTATTATGAAATTAACTTATGAAGATAAAGTTCAAATATATGAATTAAGAAAGAAAGGAGAGAGCTTTAGACAACTTTCAAATCAATTTAGGATAAACATTTCTAATCTTCAGTACATGATTAAATTGATTGATCGTTATGGAATAGAAATCGTCAAAAAAGGAAAGAATTGTTACTATTCTCCTGAACTAAAACAAGAGATCATTGATAAAGTTCTTCTTGAGGGGCATTCACAAATTAGGGCGTCTCTGGATTATGCTCTTCTAAGTAGTGGATTACTTTCGAATTGGCTAGCACAATACAAGAAAATGGTATACTATTGTTGAGAAAACAAGAGGGAGAGTACCTAAAATGGGGACGT
>CAKMOM010000065.1:0-4361 GCA_927910965.1 uncultured Streptococcus sp. | reverse complement strand
TGAGTTGGCTAAAAAGATAAATTTCTTTTCTTTTCGTCATCCGAGTAGGCCAATTGGCTTGGATCGATACTTTCAACAGTATTATTGTAAAGTTCGGACTCAGATAATTGATTGCCATCAGAATCAAGTCGCTTCTCACGTGGTAAACTTTCCACTGCTTTCTTATAGACATCTTGATCTGCTAGATAATAGTCTACCAACTGTCGGTCAGTCAATGTTGGAGAAGAAACTCCCACATAGGCTAACAGCTTCTTAGCTGTTTCTTTTAAATCTGCAGCCGTCATTTTGTTGTTTCGAGTAAAGGAAACACCTGTTTCACAGTATTTTCAACCAAAGGCTTGCCGCTGGCATCATAAATTTCGCCCCGGGCCGAGCTAGTGGTCACCTTTGTTTTACTAGCAGATGCTAATTTTGTCTCATAAAAATCCTTGTTCAAAACCTGCATATAAAGCAGGCGACCAATAATAGCCATAAAGAGGAAAATGACAATCGAAAACAATAAATTAAGCCGAATCGGAATCGAATGGCTGTTAAATTTTCTCATACAAATCAGTCTCATTTCTAACTTAAAGTCTTACTCTTAATTGTACCACAATTTGAGCAGAAAATTATGGAAAAGCAAGAAGCTTTTTTCGTTTTTACGGCAAGATACGTTTTTATTTATTCATCCCTATATTATATGTTATAATGAATGTAAAAGTTCAATAATCTAGCCTTTTTCCAATACGACTCATTTAAAGGAGCCTTCCCTATGGACAAACCAGATATCGCAACTGTCATTGATTCACATTTTGAAGAAATGACAGACCTAGAGCAAGAAATCGCTCGCTATTTTTTGCAAGCTGAAACGATTACAGATGATTTATCTTCCCAACAGGTTACTCAAAAATTACATATCTCCCAGGCTGCTCTGACCCGCTTTGCTAAAAAGTGTGGCTTTACTGGCTACCGAGAATTCATTTTCCAATACCAACATCAGGCAGAAAATCAAGCCAACCAAGTCTCCAAGCACAGTCCACTGACCAAACGAGTCCTCAGAAGCTATAGCAATATGAGGGAACAAACACAAGACTTGATTGACGAAGTCCAACTAGAACGAATTGCCCAATTAATCGAAGATGCTGAGCGTGTCTACTTCTTCGGAACAGGGAGTTCTGGCCTTGTAGCTCGTGAAATGAAATTGCGCTTCATGCGTCTGGGTGTGGTCTGCGAGGCCTTGACCGATCAAGATGGCTTTGCTTGGACAACCAGCATTATGGACGAAAATTGTCTCGTACTTGGTTTCTCACTTTCTGGCACAACTCCCTCTATTTTAGACAGTTTATTAGACGCTAAGGATATGGGGGCAAAGACTGTACTCTTTTCAAGTGTTCCCAATAAAGATAGTCAGGTCTACACAGAGACTGTTCTTGTAGCCACCCACAGCCAGCCTTCCTATATCCAACGAATATCCGCTCAACTTCCTATGCTCTTCTTTATCGATTTGATTTATGCCTACTTTTTGGAAATCAATCGTGAAAACAAGGAAAAAAATCTTTAATAGCTACTGGGAAAATAAAAAACTCAATGGCTATCGTAGACAAAAACGCATCAGAAAATCCTAGTTTGGCTGAGCCAAACTAGGATTTTTATTCATCAGCAAACATACCTCTTCAAGATTATGAATTAGTCATATCTTGACTTAGTCTTGAATAATTTCATGTAATCACTTTTTGAAGGGAGTAAATAAGCAAGTCTGACGGTATCCTCAACAATTGTATATAATACGATGTAATCCTTACTCAAGGTCAATCCTCGCGTTTGGTAGTGAGGATCTAATTTCTTACCAAATTTTTCATCGGCATCAAATCCAGCTTGGGGGAAAATTTCTAGCCGATTAATATCTTTTCTAATATTGGCTACTTTTCGTCTCGCAGCCTCTACAGAATCGATTTCCTCCGCTATATACTGATATATTTTATCCAGACTATCAATCACTCTAGGAGAATACAAAATCCTATATTTTTTATAATCCATAGCGTGTCACGACATCCTCATCTGTCAAGTAATTTCCAGCCTCAATCTTGGCATAACTTTCTTGAACTTCTGCTTGTAATTGTCTAAATAAATACTCCTTCTCTAATTCCTCTTCACTCAGTAATCTACTTCATTTGTTACGGCAACATTCTTTAAAAATAATCTAAGTGCCGATGAAAGAGAGAGATTTTTTTCTTTTAACACTTCCATGGCATCATTTACTAATTCTCTATTAGCTTGGAAGGTCACAATTTTATTTGAATTCGCTATAGCCATTTTATATAACTCCTTTATATATTTTATTTATTATCTCACAATTATAAAGAAAGTCAAGGGAACTTGATTAGAAAATCCTAGTTTGGATCAGCCAAACTAGGATTGTTTTGTTTTAAAATGATAATAGGCACCGAGCATCCCTGCCGTATTTTGGTGATGGGCAAATTCTAATCGTGTTTTTTCAGCTAGACTTGGTACCAAGGCATCTTTCAAAGCTTTTCGAATTTTAGGCTTGAGGATAGCCTCTTGTCCCATGATACCGCCACCGAGAATGACTACTTCTGGATTGGCAACGTAGCAAATATTTGCCAAACCTTTTCCTAGATAGTCTACCATACGGTCAATACCAGCCATACAAATCTTGTTGCCTTCAGTGGCTTCCTTAAAGATGCGTCGGCCATTCCACTGATCAACTGGATCTCCATGACCTGCTGCTACATACTCCACCAAGGCTGTCGTAGAGGCCAAATCTTGGAAATCTCCATCCTGCATATGCATATAACCGACTTCGCAGGCTGAATTGCTAAAACCATGGAAGACTTTCCCATCCATAATCAAGCAACCACCGATACCTGTTCCAATAGTCAGGCAAAGGGTGACACTCGCTCCCTTACCTGAACCAGATACCGCTTCAGCCAAACCTGCACAGTTGACGTCATTTTCAATCTCGCAAGGAATCGCAAAGCTAGTCTCGATTTCCTTCTTGAACTGAGTTCCTGCATAGTTAGGGATTTGAGGCCCAGCATAGAAAATCTCACCCTTATCTGGATCCACCATTCCTGCAGAAGAAATAGCAACACCTGCTACTGGGCCTTTTTCTAAATAGCTGGCTACGATATCTTTGGTCTTTTGTAAGATATGAGGTCCACCTTTATGCGCCTCTGTTGGCATTTCATGCGATTCAACAAGTTGGCCTTCTTGGTCGATCAAACCATATTTGATATTTGTTCCACCGATATCAATTGCAACGTAGTGTGTCATAAATACCTCCTTATGGATTAGAGGAAGCGCTCCTTGGTTTCACGAATCAAGGCTGCAGCTGCTTCTACAACTGGACGATCTTCTTCGGTCACTGGTGTCAGTGGAGAACGGACTGATCCAATGTTAAGTCCTTCATTGATTTTCAAGACTTCCTTGATTACACCATACATATTTCCATGTGCAGCAGTCAATTTGCCAATGATAGCGTTGATAGCATACTGTAATTCACGCGCTGTCTCCAAGTCTTTGTCAGCAATCAATTGGTTGAGTTTCAAGAAGAGTTCTGGCATAGCACCATAAGTGCCACCGATACCAGCCTTAGCACCCATGAGACGGCCACCTAGGAACTGTTCATCTGGACCGTTAAAGACGATATGGTCTTCCCCACCAAGGCTGACAAAGGTTTGGATATCTTGAACTGGCATAGAAGAGTTCTTAACACCGATAACACGAGGATTTTTCAACATTTCTGTGTAAAGGCTTGGCGTCAAAGCAACCCCTGCCAATTGAGGGATGTTGTAAATCACGTAGTCTGTATTTGGAGCCGCAGAACTGATATCATTCCAGTATTTGGCAACTGAGTATTCTGGCAAGCGGAAGTAAATTGGTGGAATCGTTGCAATGGCATCTACTCCCAAGCTTTCAGCGTGGCGAGCAAGTTCCATACTGTCTTTTGTATTGTTGCAAGCAACGTGAGCAATGATGGTCAATTTACCTTTGGCAACTGCCATGACTTCTTCCAAGATTAACTTGCGGTCTTCAACGCTTTGATAGATACATTCACCAGAAGAACCATTGACATAAAGACCTTGAACACCTTTATCAATGAAGTATTGAACCAAGGCACGCGTACGCTCTGGACTTACTTCTCCTTGATCATCATAACATGCGTAGAAGGCTGGGATGACACCTTCGTATTTTTTTAAATCTGACATAGATTTTCTCCTAGATTTCTTTTTTCTGCTAACAGCAAGATTTATTCTTTACGTGTTTAGTATACACCTTGTGAAAAACGCTTTCAATATCTGGTGTACACTTAGATTTTAGTTTCGATATGAATTTTGAAATGTTTATGGCTTGAAAGTAGT
>CAKMOM010000064.1:0-7242 GCA_927910965.1 uncultured Streptococcus sp. | reverse complement strand
ACATAATCTCAGGCAGATGTCTAAAATTACACTCAAAGTAGAAGTCATTGAACTTGCGGATGACAGTTGAAGTTGAAATGGCCAACTGATGAGCAATATCGGTCATAGAAGTCTTTTCAATCAACTTTTGAGCAATTTTTTGGTTGATAATACGAGGGATTTGGTGATTCTTCTTGACGAGGGAAGTCTCAGCGACCATCATTTTCAAGCACTGATAGCACTTAAACCGACGCTTTCTAAGGAGAATTCTAGTAGTCATACCAGTCGTTTCGAGGTAAGGGATCTTAGACGGTTTTTGAAAGTCATATTTTTTCATTTGGCTTCCACAATCAGGACAAGATGGAGCCTCATAATCCAGCTTAGCGATAATTTCTTTGTGGGTATCCATATTGATGATATCTAGAATCTTGATGTTTGGGTCTTTAATATCGAGCAGTTTTGTGATAAAATGTAATTGTTCCATATGAATCTTTCTAATGATAGTTTTGTCGCTTTTCATTATAGGTCATATGGGACTTTTTTTCTACAACAAAATAGGCTCCATAATATCTATAGGGGATTTACCCACTACAAATATTATAGAGCCGAAATATTTTAGTGGTTCCGATATACTATTCTAGTTTCAATCTGCTATAGATGAGTCATCTGTTACTATTAAATTTTCTAGATGATTGTTTTTACTATTAAAAATGACGGTGAATTATCTGAGCATGATAAGTGGTTACAGATTTATTTTAAAGCTAGAGATTTGATTATGTTAATACATATAACATAATAACATTTTATAAATAATTAAATATTTTATCCCTTGTTTTATGTAATAAATCGGTTTTGACTTGTTTAAATATATTAAAAATGGTATAATCGAGCTGTGATAGCTGTGATAGCTGTGATGTTATTTGCTAATAGCGGTCATCATAGTAATTTTTATAGCTTAACTCTTTTTTAGGAGTTGAAGTTATAAAGGTTGCTTTTTCTATATTATGTTGCCTTTAGGAGGACAAATGGAACACAAATCGAATTCATATAAAGTAAATCGACAGCAACGTGAAAAAGTTTTGCGCTTTTCTATTCGTAAATACAGTTTCGGTGCCACTTCAGTTGCTGTTGCAGCGCTGATGTTTTTGGGTGCGCGCGTTGCTAGTGCTGATAGTGTAGTTGAAAACACTCCAAAATCTACTGCGGGTGTAGTAAGTCCTAAAGATGAGGCCAAGTCGCCTCAAGGTCTTGCGGAACCTACTGGAAACAAAGTAGATGAAGTAAATAAATCTTTGGGAAATCAAGCGCCTACAGTTGATAAAACTAAGTTGAGAAAAGTAGTTGAACAATTAAATTCTCTTCTTTCAACTAAATTAAACCTTGACGAGTCAGTAGTATCGTCTGTTAAAGACAGACTGCAAAAAGGGAAAGAAGCCCTAGAAAGTTCTGAGCTAGCTCAAAAGGATATTGACGAGCTTGTAGAACTCTTGTCTAAAGATGTGACAGTCGTATCAGCTACTACAGAATCAACTGAGGTTCAAGTAGATAAACAAGTAGATAAAACTGAGAAGCCGGCTGACAACCTAGCGAACGCATCTTCTCCAGAGGTACGAGCAAGCGAAGAGAACCAAAATGTATCAGCTAAAAAAAGATTCTTTGAAAGTATCTGTTGATCAATTACAGGCAGCTGTTTTGGAATTGCCTAAGCACGAGACAAGCAAAGAAGTTATTGAAAACGCCAATGAACTATTAGGAGTGGCTCAAGGAGTCCTTGAAAATACAACAGTTTCTCTGAACGAAGTTGAAGAAATGACAAAACGTGTGAAGAGAATGTTTAACTCTGTTAAAATTGCTACTATGCGTTTGACTTCAGGTTCTCATGATCCACGTAATGGTCAAAATATGGGTCAAGGTTCTGATCTAAGATCCGCACCAATTGATAAGACGACTAAACAAGGGAGTCTTGGAATTGTTGTAGCGGACTCTGGATTTATCACAGGATATGCAACACCATCTTCAACAATTGAGATTAAGAGAAATGGCCAAAAGATACTTACGTCTAAACTTGACGATACTGGTTCTTTCAAATTAAATGCACCAGGTATTAAAGTGGGAGATAGAGTTGAGCTAGTAGTTAATGGTCAAAGTGTTTACAATACTACAGTAAGAGAAGTAGATACAGTGTCATTTAACGATAGTTTAGTAGGGATTGCCCAAGTCGATGGATATACAGCGACAGAAGCTGATGTTGAAATATCAATTGGTGGGAAAAAATATACGACTAAATCTCAATCAAATGGATACTTTACAGTCAATGTTGATCCTAAATTGATGGTAAATGATGCTACTATTACGGCCGTAGTCAAAAAGAACGGAAAAGTAGTAGGCTCTGGAACAAGTAACGTTCGTGAAACAAGAGTAACAGACTTCGGGGTTGGTTGGAATAAAAAACCCAATGCTTAACTATTCAGAGCGTGATGTATTCTCACCAGATACAAAACAATATGCATTCGTAAGTAAAGGGACTGCTGATAAAGCCTATGACAATATTCGTGTTTATCGTGAAGAACGTATCGAAAAAGATGGGAATAAATATTATTACTGGATGTTAGATTCAGGTCCAGCGGCAAACGCTCGTGCGGGATCTTCTAAGAAAATCTCACTTGCGATTCCTCGTACAGTTGGCGACCCATATGACTTCACTTATACAAAATATGTAAATGGACAACAGACATCTCACGAAGAGCATCCTAGTGCCAGAGATTGGGAATATAAAAACTCTAATTATCGTGCTTATGCTAAAAATGGTGAACGCCGTTCAGGATCCACTGTTAATGAAAATATAATATCTTGGATGGATTATATTGAACCATCTAATGGATGGTATTATAATATTTATCGAAATTCTAGAGATGGTGCGAATCGTAATCCAGATGCAGCAACCCGAGTAAATGATATGTTGGGTATTGGATCAAATGGTCTTCGTTACCACCTAGTTAGAGGTGTTATTGAAGATAAACTTTATATTGCTGCTGGTCAACGTACAATTATTACGTTCAAAACGAAAATTCTTGAAGGGAATGAGTTAGATCAAAGCATTATGTCGGACTGGGCAAACAAAAATGCTAATGATCCGATGCTAGCAGAAATAAAAAAACGTTTAGCCAATGATCCATATCTTGCCTATGGAGGATATACATCGGGAGGGTACGACCGATATAAAGATGGACAAAATGCCATTATCGGTACTTTACCACTAAAACCTGAAGAAGCAGCTAGATATGACTTAAAACCAAAATCTAAACCACAAAGTACGAAAGTTGGAGTTATTCCAGATGCTTACAATAGTATTGCGAATCCAAATGAATTACCTGCGGGTACAACTTATCGTTGGTTTAAAGATCCGGATGTATCAAGACCTACAGCACCAAATGCACCTGTGTATGGTAAAGTGGAAGTCACTATTCCTGAACGTGGAAAATTTATTGTTGATGCACCAGTGCATGTTGTAGATGACAAAGCTCAAACACCAGTAGCAACAGCTAAGGATAATGGGGATGTAACTGCAAAACCACAAGATCCAAAAAAAGTAGATAAAATCAAAGTAAGCTTTACAGGTGAAGATAACAAGCAAAAAACAGCTGAAGGAACTAAAGGAACAAACGGCAAATGGACTGTGAATAATCCAGATGTTCGAATTGATCCAAATACAGGTGAAATCACAATCCCAGCTAATAAAGTAAAAGACTTGACAGAAGTTACTGCAGTTACGAAGAATGGAAATGGTGCGGATTCAGATCCAGCTAAAGCAACTGCGAAAGATGTCCAAAAACCACAAGCTACATTAAACGGTGTTACTTTAACAGAAACAGCAAATACACCAATTTTCACAGTGTATCGTGGTGCTGAATTTAACCCTGAACTTAAGGTATGGGATAACTCAGGAACAATCTCAAAAGTAACAGTAGGAAATCTTCCAGGTGGAGTAAGACCTTCTAGTTTTGCAGCTCAAACAGGTAAAGATGGAAGTTCAGAAGATAAGAAATATACAACTCGTTTATCTTCGGGAAGTGTGGTAGATACTCAAACATTAGGAGAACATATCGGAACCCTTCATGTAGAGGGAAGTAGTCCAGCAGATAGTCGTGACTTGAAATTCAAGTACCGTGTTGTGGATATTACAACTAAGAACCTTGAAGATGGTATCGCAAAAAGTTCCTGTAGGCTCAACATTAAATGTACAAAACAGCCGTACAAATGTTGATGCTCACAACTACCTTAAAGTAGTAGATAGTAATGATCAAAGAGATCGTGGAAACAGTTATTTACCTCAAGGTATGGTATGGACATGGAAATCTGGAGATAAGTTAGATGAAGGTACTACATTAGACAATTCAGGTAAATATACAAGAAATGCGGTAGCAAAATTCCCAACTGCTTATACAGATACAAATAGTACAACTAGACCAATATTTGCCCCAGCTGAAATTAAACGTCAAGTAGTTCTTGCGGTAACACCGACAGCACCTAGCGTAGTGGCTAACAAAGATGGTAGCGTGGAAATTACACCACCAAAACGTCCAAATAGCAACACCCCACAAGATATAGATACGATTACATTGACTTATACTCCAACAGGAAAAACAGCTCCTGAAACTGTAAAAGTTACAAAAACAGGAAATAACTGGACTGTAAATGGCAAAACAACGGATAAAGTATCTGTGACACCTCAAGGCGTTGTGAAAATAGCTGACCTTGAAGTAGCGGATGGAAAAGAAGTAACTGCAAAAGTGTCTAAGACAATTGATAACAATGTGGTTCTTGAGAGTCCAGTAGCTAAACAAAATGCAAAAGATGCTCAAAAACCAACATTAACGATTACACCGTCAAGTCAAACAGTCGTTGAAGGTGGAAAAGTAGAATTTACAGTAACAGCAAAAGATAATACTTCTGTTACATTGAATGCTAAAGATTTCTTAGATAAATACTTTGGTCGAATGAATGCAGGTAAAGCAACTTCAACACCAGTAAAAACAACTGAAACAGAAAAAGTTGTTCGTATTTCAATTACAACTTCAGCAGAAGATATCGGTAAACAAAATACGATTACATTTAACGCTGCAGATAATGATGGAAATAATGCAGATCCAGTAAACTTCAACTTTACGGTGACAGCACGTGATACAGTTGGTCCAACGATCACAGCAAATGGAGCAACGGTAACGAAAAAATGAACCAATTACTCCAATTTCAGTAACAGCTGTGGATAATCCAGGCGGAGTAGGGTTACGTGATAAGAATCCAATAGAAGTAACAGGATTACCAACAGGATTAACGTATGCGAATAATCGAATCACAGGAACGCCAACAGCAGGAAAAGGAGATTACCCTGTAACGATTACAGCGCATGATAAGAACGGTAACTCAACTACAACGAACATTACGATTAAAGTTCAAGAACAAGCGGATGCTCATAATCCAAGAGGAGAAAGATTAACAGTTGATCAAAATCACGTTATCGAAGATTCAGAAGTTATCGCTAAGGTGAAAGATTACGCACCAGCAACGCAACTAATAGTTAAGAGTAAACCAACAACAGCAGTTGTAGGAAACCCAGAAGATGCAGTAGTAACAGTAACGTATCCAGATGGTTCAAGTGAAGATGTAAATGTACCGATAACAGTACGTGACGCTTCAGTACCAGATACAGAAGGTCCAACTATTACAGCCAATGGAGCAACAGTAACGAAAAATGAACCAATTAAGCCAATTTTAGTAACAGCTGAGGATAACCCAGGTGGAGTTGGTTTACGTGATGATAATCCAATCGTAGTAGAAGGATTACCAAATGGATTAACTTTCAAAGATGAAAAAATCACAGGAACACCAACAGCTCCAGCAGGCGATTACCCTGTAACAATTACAGCATTTGATAAAAAAGGTAATTCGACTACAACAACAATCACTATTAAAGTTCAAGAACAAAAAGATAAATATACTCCAAAATCTGAAGGTTTAACAGTAAACCAAGGTCACGAAATTACAGATGATGAAGTGAAAGCTAAAGTAAAAGATTTCGCACCAGGAACACTAACAGTTACAAGCAAACCTTCAACAGCAAAAACAGGAACTGTAGCAAATGCAGTGGTAACAGTTACGTACCCAGATGGATCAAGTGATACTGTAAATGTACCAGTTACAGTCAAAGACGTAACAGGACCAACAATTACAGCTGAAGGTGCAACAGTAACGAAAAACGAACCAATCACACCAATTCCAGTAATTGTAGCGGATAACGAAGGTGGACGTGGCTTACGTGAAGAAAATCCAGTAGAAGTAACAGATTTACCAGAGGGATTAACTTATGCGAATGGAGAAATTACAGGAACACCAACAGGAAATAAAGGTAACTATACTGTAACTATCAAAGCGCATGATAAGGACGGCAATGTAACGACACAAACGATTACGATTAAAGTCCAAGAACAAGCGGATAAATACAATCCTAAGTATGATGATGGAAATGGAAAACCAGGGGCTAAGGTTGAAGTACCAGTGAAAGAAGAAGCTGGTAAGACAATTCCAGAAGGAACTAAGTTTGAAAGTTTAACACCAGGAATCACAGTAGATGACAAAGGAAAAGTTACTGTCACAATTCCAGAAGACAAGGAACCAGGAGATGAAATTCCAGGTACGATTAAAGTAACGTATCCAGATGGATCAAAAGAAGAAGTACCAGTTAAAGTAACTGTAACAACTCCAGATAGAGATATTTACACTCCTAAATATGATGATGGAGAAGGAAAACCAGGTGGAACTGTAGAATTACCATTGAAAGAAAAAGCTGGTAAGACAATTCCAGAAGGAACTAAGTTCGAAAGTTTAACACCAGGAATTACAGTAGATGATAAAGGTAAAGTAACTGTCACAATTCCAAAAGATAAGAATCCAGGAGATGAATTCCCAGGTACAATCAAAGTAACGTATCCAGACGGATCAAAAGAAGAAGTACCTGTAAGAGTTACGGTAACTAATAAAGACAAAGACATCTACACACCTAAGTTTATGAAGATGGAAATGGCAAACCAGGAACTAAGGTAGAAATTCCATTGAAAGAGGAAGCTGGTAAGACTATTCCAGAAGGCACTCAGTTCCACAGCAATACGCCAGGCATCACAGTCGACAAAGATGGTAAAGTTACTGTTACAATTCCAGAAGGAGCGAAACCAGGCGATAAGATTACAGGTGAAATCACCGTAACTT
>CAKMOM010000063.1:0-4890 GCA_927910965.1 uncultured Streptococcus sp. | reverse complement strand
TTCAATCAGTTTAAAGCTATTGTATCATCAAAAGAACAATAAATCAAGACTGGAACAGGAAAAAGTTGAAAGTTTCGGTCTTTTATTTCCGTTCTCTTGGTGATTTTCATTTTCTCCCAAAAACAGACACACTCAAAGCGCATTCATTACTTGAAAAAAGTCGTCCATTTATGTTATAATAGACTGTATTTAAAAAATTTTAAGGAGAAATGACAGAATGTCTGTATCATTTGAAAACAAAGAAACAAACCGTGGTGTCTTGACTTTCACTATCTCTCAAGACCAAATCAAACCAGAATTGGACCGTGTCTTCAACTCAGTGAAGAAATCTCTTAATGTTCCAGGTTTCCGTAAAGGTCATCTTCCACGTCCTATCTTTGACAAAAAATTTGGTGAAGAGTCACTTTACCAAGACGTTATGAACGCTCTTTTGCCAAACGCTTATGAAGTAGCTGTAAAAGAAGCTGGTCTTGAAGTTGTTGCTCAACCAAAAATTGATGTAACTTCAATGGAAAAAGGTCAAGATTGGGTTATCACTGCTGAAGTTGTTACAAAACCTGAAGTAAAATTGGGTGACTACAAAAACCTTGAAGTATCAGTAGATGTAGAAAAAGAAGTAACTGATGCTGATGTTGAAGAGCGTATTGAACGCGAACGCAACAACTTGGCTGAATTGGTTATCAAAGAAGCTGCTGCTGAAAACGGCGACACTGTTGTCATCGACTTCGTTGGTTCTATCGATGGTGTTGAATTTGACGGTGGAAAAGGTGAAAACTTCTCACTTGGACTTGGTTCAGGTCAATTCATCCCTGGTTTCGAAGACCAATTGGTAGGTCACTCAGCTGGTGAAACCGTTGATGTTATCGTAACATTCCCAGAAGACTACCAAGCAGAAGACCTTGCAGGCAAAGAAGCTAAATTCGTAACAACTATCCACGAAGTAAAAGCTAAAGAAGTTCCAGCTCTTGACGATGAGCTTGCAAAAGACATCGACGAAGAAGTTGAAACACTTGCTGAATTGAAAGAAAAATACCGCAAAGAATTGGCTGCTGCTAAAGAAGAAGCATACAAAGATGCAGTTGAAGGTGCAGCAATCGATAAAGCTGTAGAAAACGCTGAAATCGTAGAACTTCCAGAAGAAATGATTCATGAAGAAGTTCACCGCTCAGTAAACGAATTCCTTGGAAACTTGCAACGTCAAGGCATCAACCCTGACATGTACTTCCAAATCACTGGAACTACTCAAGAAGACCTTCACAATCAATACCAAGCAGAAGCTGAGTCACGTACTAAGACTAACCTTGTTATCGAAGCAGTTGCGAAAGCTGAAGGATTTGACGCTTCAGAAGAAGAAATCCAAAAAGAAATCGAGCAATTAGCTGCAGACTACAACATGGAAGTTGCACAAGTACAAAGCTTACTTTCAGCTGATATGTTGAAACACGACATCACAATCAAAAAAGCTGTTGAATTGATCACAAGCACAGCAACAGTTAAATAATCTTAATAAACAAAAATCCCACCTGAATTGGTGGGTTTTCTTGTGTACTATTTTCCAAAAATCTCTTTGAGATCTGCGTCTGTAATCCCAATCATGGCTGGGATGCTATCCCAGTTTTCTTCGGTTAGGATGTAGGATTGTTCAGGGGCAGTTGATGTGGTAGTTTCAGAGACAGCTGGTTTATTATCTTCGACATTTTCCAATAGATCACTGAAGCGTTCAATCAGATAGGTTTTTCGGGCAGTTCCGATGTGCTGGGTAGCATAGTCGAAGGCCTGTAATTCACCTAGTAAGATAAGCTTGCTTTTGGCACGTGTAATGGCTGTGTAGATGAGGTTTCTCTCCAGCATACGCCTGCTAGCACTGGTGATAGGCAGGATGACAACTGGGAACTCACTTCCCTGAGATTTATGAATACTCATGGCATAGGCCAAGCGAATCTTGTACCATTCGTTACGTGGGTAAGAGACTTCATTGCCATCAAAATCAATGACAATCTCATCTTGTTTCGACTCAGTATATTTGCCGGGAATCAGGTCTGTGATAGCTCCCAAATCCCCATTAAAGACATTGATTTCAGCATCGTTGACCAAGTGAATGACCTTGTCGCCCTTACGATAGTGACACTGGGGAGCCTCAAAACTGAGTTGGTCTTTTTGTGGTGGATTGAGCAGGTCTTGCATGAGTTGATTGATGGCATCAATCCCTGCTGTTCCTCGGTACATGGGAGCAAGAACTTGGATATCACGGGCAGGGATACCGCTTCTGAGGGCGGCACCTAAGATCTTTTCAATGGTAGCAGGAATATGGCCGCTAGCAATTTCAAAGTAGGAACGGTCTGCTTTTTCTGGGTGAATCAGCTGGAAGATTCCCTGTCGAATCTGACTAGCTAGGGTGACGATGGTTGATTCTTCGCTTTGCCGGTAAATTTTTTCCAAACGAGTCTGAGGGATCAAAGGAATATGAAGGAGGTCAGCTAGAACTTGTCCAGGACTGACAGACGGTAGCTGATCGCTGTCGCCCACGATGAGGATTTTACTGTTAGAAGAGATGTTGGAGAAGAGTTGGTTGGCCAGCCAAGTGTCCACCATGGAGAATTCATCCACGATAATAAAGTCAGCATCTAGATAATCTTCCAGATGACTGGTATCATCGTCCCCTGTCATTCCCAAATGGCGGTGTATGGTCGCGCTAGGCAAGCTGGTTAATTCATTCATGCGGCGAGCGGCTCGTCCAGTTGGAGCAGCAAGAAGAATGGGCAGGTTGCTTTTTTTCCTGAGGTCAAGTCCTTCTAAAAGGGCATAAACAGCGATAATACCATTGATAACCGTTGTCTTACCAGTACCAGGCCCACCTGTCAGGATAAAGACCTTGTTCTGGATAGCATCACAGATAGCTTGTTTTTGAATGCTATCATACTCAATCCCCAGTTCTTCCTCGACAGTAGTGATATGTTTTTGAATGGTTTCTAAATCATGACTCTTTTGTTTGCCTTTTTCAAGGATACGAACCAAGTGACTGCGGATACCTTCCTCAGCGAAAAAGAGGCTGTTGTCAAAAATCTTGGTATCAATCTGCTGAACCTTGTCTTCTTCAATCAGGTAGGAGAGTTCTTGAGCTACTTGGCTGGGGTCCAGTTCCACGGGACGGGAAGACTCAAGGAGAGTAAGGGTTTGTTCCAGCAAATCCCGTGCTTCAATATAGGTGTCCCCTGTTTCCATACAGGCCTGAAAAAGACTATGTACTAGACCGGCACGAAAGCGTTCAGGAGCCTGACTTTCGATGCCAAGTTCCTCTGCTAATTGGTCAGCAATAGTAAAGCCCAAACCCTTGATATCCTCAACCAATTGGTAGGGATAATTTTCAACTACATCAAGGGTTTCTTCCTTGTAAAAGTCTTGAATCTGAAAGGCTAGTTTATTGGGAATGCCGTAGTTGGCTAGTTTGGCCAAAACCATCTCAGTTCCGTAGTTGAGGCGGAGAGTAGAGACGAAAGCCTCTCGATTTTTGGCAGAGAGTCCTGTGATGCCTTCTAACTTTTCTGGGTGTTGCAAAATTTCGTCAATGGTATTGTCACCATAGGTATCCACAATTTTCTGAGCAGTCTTGAGACCAATCCCCTTGAAATGACTACTAGAAAAGTATTTAACCAGCCCCTTGCTAGTTGGTTTTGCTCGTTCATACCGGCTGATTTGCAGTTGTTCTCCATACTTGGAGTGCTGGACAATTTGTCCCCAAAAAGTATAGTCTTCTCCCTCAATCACGTCAGCCATGGTACCCGTGACAATGATTTCAAAATCATCAAAATCTTCTGCGTCCGTATCGTCGATTTCTAGGAGGAGGATGCGATAAAAATTGCTGGGATTTTCAAAAATAATTCGTTCAATGGTTCCTGAAAAATAAACTTCCATTAAGATTCCTTTGCATAAATAGGTGAGAGTTAATACTCTTCGAAAATCAAATTCAAACCACGTCAGCTTCGCCTTGCCGTACTCAAGTACAGCCTGCGGCTAGCTTCCTAGTTTGCTCTTTGATTTTCATTGAGTATAACTTTGTTTCTATCTTAATCAAACTGGGTAGTGAATAATTATCGTCTCACGATAGAAGAAGAGGCTGAGATTGCTGATTCTCGGCCTCTTAGGTCTCTTAAAATGTTCCGATACGGGTGATTGGCCAGAAGCGGAATTTAGCTTCCCCTGTGATATCTTTTGCTTTAAAGGTACCTACGTGACGGCTGTCGCTCGAAACCAAGCGGTCATCTCCGAGGAGAAGGTATTCTCCTTCTGGGACAGTGAAGCTAAAGTTGGTGTTGTAGTTGACATCAACTGTGAAGGCTTGGGCTTTTTCAGCGATACTTCTAAAGAAAGTTCCTTTATTTCCTTCAAATCCCTTGCCTGAGTAGGTGCTTTGGAGTTTGTCATCCTTGAAGCGTTTGATATAGTCAGCTAGGTAAGGTTCATCTGTCTCTTTGTCATTGATGTAAAGTTTATCATTTTCGTAACGAATGGTATCACCAGGCATTCCGATGACACGTTTGACAATGTCCTTATTACCATCTTCCTCATGGGCAACCACGATATCAAAACGGTCAATAGGGAGGTGTTTGACGACAAAGAGGATTTCGCCATCCGCTAGGGTAGGATCCATGGAATGCCCTTCTACTCGAACATTGCTCCAAAAAAAGATACGACTTAAAGCTAGTAATGACAGAATTAGGAGGAACAATCCCCACTCTTTTAAGAAATTTTTAAATGAATTCATAACTTACCTTTCTAAGCGTTTTTTCGCTTTTTCAGTATTTTTAAAGTGCAGTTTGGCGCAGAAGTTGAGTCCCCTGCATACCATAGGCCTGCAAAATCTGGCTAGCCACCTTATCAGAAGCCGTTCCA
>CAKMOM010000062.1:0-12152 GCA_927910965.1 uncultured Streptococcus sp. | reverse complement strand
ATTTTAGCTACTTTCCCAGAGTGGGGAACATGGTTGAACGAAGAAATCGAAGAAGAAGTCGTACCTGAAGGCAATTTTGCCATGTGGTGGCTAGGCAACTGTGGTACTTGGATTAAGACACCAGGTGGTGCTAACGTTGTCATGGACCTTTGGTCAAACCGTGGAAAATCAACCAAAAAAGTGAAAGATATGGTTCGTGGGCACCAAATGGCAAATATGGCAGGTGTTCGTAAGTTGCAACCAAACTTGCGTGTTCAGCCAATGGTTATCGATCCATTTGCTATCAACGAACTAGATTATTACTTAGTTTCACACTTCCATAGTGATCATATCGACCCATACACAGCTGCAGCAATTCTCAACAATCCGAAGTTAGAGCATGTTAAGTTTATCGGTCCTTACCACTGTGGACGAATCTGGGAAGGATGGGGTGTTCCAAAAGAACGTATCATCGTTGTTAAACCAGGTGACACTATCGAATTAAAAGATATGAAGATTCATGCAGTAGAATCATTTGACCGTACTTGCTTGGTAACTCTCCCAGTGAACGGTGCTGATGAGACAGGCGGTGAACTTGCTGGCTTAGCTGTTACAGATGAAGAAATGGCTCAAAAGGCTGTTAACTATATCTTTGAAACACCAGGTGGAACCATCTATCATGGTGCAGATTCTCACTTCTCAAACTATTTTGCAAAACAAGGTAAAGACTTTAAAATTGATGTTGCTTTGAATAACTATGGTGAAAATCCGGTAGGTATCCAAGATAAAATGACATCTATCGACCTTCTTCGTATGGCAGAAAATCTGCGTACCAAAGTCATTATCCCAGTTCACTATGATATCTGGTCTAACTTCATGGCTTCTACTAATGAGATTCTAGAACTTTGGAAAATGAGAAAAGATCGCTTGCAATACGATTTCCATCCATTTATCTGGGAAGTTGGCGGTAAGTACACTTATCCTCAAGATCAACACTTAGTAGAATACCATCATCACGTGGTTTTGATGATTGTTTTGAACAAGACTCTAACATTCAATTTAAAGCTTTGCTATAATATAAAAATATTCTTTGGAGGTTATCCGTATGTTGCATGATACGGATAATTTTCATATAATAGTAAAATAGAATGTGTGATTCAATAATCACCTCAAATAGAAAGGAAATTCTATGTCAAATCTATCTGTTAATGCAATCCGTTTCCTAGGTATTGACGCTATCAACAAAGCCAACTCAGGTCACCCAGGTGTGGTTATGGGAGCGGCTCCGATGGCTTACAGCCTCTTTACAAAACAACTTCGTATCAATCCAGCTCAACCAAACTGGATCAACCGCGACCGCTTTATTCTTTCAGCAGGTCATGGTTCAATGCTTCTTTATGCCCTTCTTCACCTTTCTGGTTTTGAAGATGTCAGCATGGATGAGATCAAGAGCTTCCGTCAATGGGGTTCAAAAACACCAGGTCACCCAGAATTTGGCCATACAGCAGGGATTGATGCTACGACAGGTCCTCTAGGGCAAGGGATTTCAACTGCCACTGGTTTTGCCCAAGCAGAACGATTTTGGCAGCCAAATATAATCGTGAAGGCTACAATATCTTTGACCACTATACTTACGTTATCTGTGGAGATGGAGACTTGATGGAAGGTGTCTCAAGTGAGGCAGCTTCATACGCAGGCTTGCAAAAACTAGACAAGTTGGTTGTCCTTTATGATTCAAATGACATCAACTTGGATGGTGAGACAAAGGATTCCTTCACTGAAAGCGTTCGTGACCGTTACAATGCCTACGGTTGGCATACTGCCTTGGTTGAAGATGGAACAGACTTGGAAGCAATCCATGCTTCTATCGAAACAGCTAAAGCTTCAGGCAAACCATCTTTGATTGAAGTGAAGACTGTTATTGGATACGGTTCTCCAAACAAACAGGGAACTAATGCCGTACACGGTGCTCCTCTTGGAGCAGATGAAACTGCAGCAACTCGTCAAGCCCTTGGTTGGGACTACGAACCATTTGAAATCCCAGAACAAGTATATGCTGATTTCAAAGAACATGTTGCAGACCGTGGTGCATCAGCTTATGAAGCATGGGCAAAACTAGTCGCAGATTACAAAGAAGCTCACCCAGAATTGGCTGCAGAAGTAGAAGCCATTATCGACGGCCGTGACCCAGTTGAAGTGACTCCAGCAGACTTCCCAGCCTTAGAAAATGGTTTCTCTCAAGCAACTCGTAATTCAAGCCAAGATGCCTTGAATGTTGTGGCAGCTAAGTTACCAACTTTCTTGGGTGGATCAGCTGACCTAGCTCACTCAAACATGACTTATATCAAAACTGACGGACTTCAAGACGATGCTAATCGCTTGAACCGTAACATTCAGTTTGGTGTTCGTGAATTTGCAATGGGAACGATCTTGAACGGGATGGCTCTTCACGGTGGACTTCGTGTATACGGTGGTACTTTCTTCGTCTTCTCTGACTATGTGAAAGCAGCTGTCCGCTTGTCAGCCTTGCAAGGACTTCCTGTGACTTATGTCTTTACCCACGATTCTATTGCGGTAGGGGAAGATGGCCCAACGCACGAACCAGTTGAGCACTTAGCAGGTCTTCGTGCTATGCCAAATCTGAATGTTTTCCGTCCAGCAGATGCGCGTGAAACACAAGCAGCTTGGTACCTTGCAGTGACAAGTGAGAAAACACCAACTGCCCTTGTCTTGACACGTCAAAACTTGACTGTTGAAGAGGGAACAGACTTCGACAAGGTTGCTAAAGGTGCTTATGTTGTCTACGAAAATGCAGCCGACTTTGATACCATCTTGATTGCGACAGGTTCAGAGGTTAACCTAGCAGTCGCAGCAGCCAAAGAATTGGCTAGTCAAGGAGCAAAAGTCCGTGTAGTCAGCATGCCATCTACAGATGTCTTTGATAAACAAGATGCAGCTTACAAGGAAGAAATTCTTCCAAATGCAGTTCGTCGTCGTGTCGCAGTTGAAATGGGTGCAACTCAAAACTGGTACAAATATGTTGGACTAGATGGTGCAGTTCTTGGTATTGATACCTTTGGAGCCTCTGCTCCAGCACCAAAAGTATTGGCAGAATATGGCTTTACTGTTGAAAATCTTGTAAAAGTCGTTCAAAACTTGAAATAATTCTAAAAATCAGGGCGCAAGCTCTGGTTTTTTCTTACCAGAAAAGCAAGGTACAATCTTGTAAAAGTAGCTGAAATTTGATATAGTAGTCCTATGTAAAAGACAAAGGAGAAGACAATGAATCCAAATTATACATTTTTAATCATGCTAGCCCTTATGGTGGGCTTGATGTTCTTTACGCAACGTTCTCAAAAGAAACAAGCACAAAAACGTATGGAAAGCTTAAATAAACTGCAAAAAGGCTATGAAGTGATTACAATCGGTGGACTTTACGGAACAGTCGATGAAGTAGATACGGAGAAGGGAACAATTGTTCTTGACGTAGATGGAGTTTACTTGACTTTTGAACTAGCTGCTATCAAGACCGTATTACCACTTAAAGAAACAGCTTCACTAGAAGGCGCAATTGAAAAATAAGGCGGGATCACGAACTCCCGTTTTTCTGTAAAAGAAAGGAAATGGGATGAAAAAACTAGTCTTTGTCTGTCTGGGAAATATTTGCCGTAGCCCTATGGCCGAGTTTGTTATGAAATCAATGACAGATAACTACGAAATCCAAAGTCGAGCAACGTCCTCTTGGGAACATGGCAATCCGATTCATAAGGGGACTCAGGGGATTTTTCAACAGTATCAGATTCCTTACGACAAAGCCAAAACATCGCTTCAGATTAGTAAGGAAGATTTTGAAGCCTTTGATTATATTATCGGAATGGACGCTTCAAATGTTTCTGACTTACGTCAGATGTGTCCAGCAGGCTTTCAAGATAAGATTTACTCATTTGCATCTGAAAGTGTTCCAGATCCTTGGTATACAGGAGATTTTGAAGAAACCTATCAGCGTGTTCAAGAGGGCTGTCAAGCTTGGTTAGAACGTTTAGAAAAGGAGAGTAAAGGTGGAAAATCTTAAGAATTTTTACGAAAAGTATCGTGTCTATCTGACTCGTCCACGTTTAGAGATTTTGGCAGTAGTTACCATTGTTTTCTGTGCTGTACTCGTCTTTTTTCTAAATATTCCCGGAAAAGGTGTCTTAAAACTCGATAATGGAACGATTGTGTATGATGGCAGTCTTGTCCGTGGTAAAATGAATGGCCAAGGAACCATCACCTTCCAAAATGGAGACCAATATACAGGTGGTTTCAACAATGGAGCCTTCAACGGAAAAGGTACCTTTCAATCTAAAGAAGGCTGGACCTACGAAGGTGATTTTGTAAATGGTCAGGCTGAAGGAAAAGGAAAGCTAACAACAGAACAAGAAGTCGTTTATGAAGGGACTTTTAAACAAGGCGTTTTTCAACAAAAATAAAGCCTCCTTATCAAAGGAGGTATTATTAGAACGTTTAAGTAAGCGCTTACCTGCAAATCCCTTTCTTTCCAAGTCCCTCTTCCAAGTAAGTTTGTGAAATAAAAAAATATTTGAAATAAATTTCACAAACTCTAAAGAAAAAACTTGATAAGCAAAGAAAATGAGAAAGATTTCACAAGGAACTAAAAATTCTTTGTGAAATGTTTATGAAACTGTTTACAAAGTTGAAATAATGCGTTATAATAAACTTGTGAAAAAATTAACAAAGGATATCAATCCTTGAAAGCTATGGAGGAAAATATGGCTGATAAAAAAACTGTGACACCAGAAGAAAAGAAACTCGCTGCTGAAAAGCATGTCGATGGCTTGGTGCAAAAAGCTTTAGTTGCTCTTGAGGAAATGCGTAAACTCGACCAAGAACAGGTTGATTACATCGTAGCTAAAGCGTCAGTGGCAGCTTTGGATGCCCACGGAGAATTGGCTATACATGCCTATGAAGAAACAGGACGCGGTGTATTTGAAGATAAAGCAACTAAGAACTTGTTTGCTTGTGAACACGTGGTAAACAACATGCGTCACACTAAAACAGTTGGCGTTATCGAAGAAGACGATGTAACAGGTTTGACTCTTATCGCTGAACCGGTCGGTGTTGTTTGTGGTATCACTCCAACAACAAACCCAACATCAACAGCAATCTTCAAATCATTGATTTCATTGAAGACACGTAACCCAATCGTCTTTGCCTTCCATCCATCAGCACAAGAATCATCTGCTCATGCAGCTCGTATCGTTCGCGATGCAGCTATCGCAGCTGGAGCTCCTGAAAACTGCGTACAGTGGATCACTGAACCATCTATGGAAGCAACTAGTGCTCTTATGAACCACGAAGGTGTTGCGACAATCCTTGCAACAGGTGGTAATGCCATGGTTAAGGCGGCTTATTCATGTGGTAAACCAGCTCTTGGGGTAGGTGCCGGAAACGTGCCAGCCTATGTTGAAAAATCAGCTAACATCCGTCAAGCAGCACACGATATCGTCATGTCTAAATCGTTTGATAACGGTATGGTCTGTGCCTCAGAGCAAGCGGTTATCATTGATAAAGAAATTTACGATGAATTTGTAGCAGAGTTCAAATCATATCATACTTACTTTGTAAACAAAAAAGAAAAAGCTCTTCTTGAAGAATTCTGCTTCGGCGTGAAAGCAAATAGCAAAAACTGTGCTGGTGCAAAATTGAACGCTGACATTGTTGGTAAACCAGCAACTTGGATTGCAGAGCAAGCAGGATTTACAGTTCCAGAAGGAACAAACATTCTTGCTGCAGAATGTAAAGAAGTTGGTGAAAACGAGCCATTGACTCGTGAAAAATTGTCACCAGTAATCGCAGTTTTGAAATCTGAAAGCCGTGAAGATGGTATTACTAAGGCTCGTCAAATGGTTGAATTTAACGGTCTTGGGCACTCAGCAGCCATCCACACAGCTGATGAAGAATTGACTAAAGAATTTGGTAAAGCTGTTAAAGCTATTCGTGTTATCTGTAACTCACCTTCTACTTTCGGTGGTATCGGGGACGTTTATAATGCCTTCTTGCCATCATTGACACTTGGATGTGGTTCTTACGGACGCAACTCAGTTGGGGATAACGTTAGTGCCATTAACCTTTTGAATATCAAAAAAGTCGGAAGACGGAGAAATAACATGCAATGGATGAAACTTCCTTCAAAAACATACTTTGAACGTGATTCAATTCAATACCTTCAAAAATGTCGTGACGTTGAACGTGTCATGATCGTTACTGACCATGCCATGGTAGAGCTTGGTTTCCTTGATCGTATCATCGAACAACTTGATCTTCGTCGCAATAAGGTGGTTTACCAAATCTTTGCTGATGTAGAACCAGATCCAGATATCACAACTGTAAACCGTGGTACTGAGATTATGCGTGCCTTCAAACCAGATACAATCATCGCTCTCGGTGGTGGATCTCCAATGGATGCTGCTAAAGTAATGTGGCTCTTCTACGAACAACCAGAAGTGGACTTCCGTGACCTTGTACAAAAATTCATGGATATCCGTAAACGTGCCTTCAAATTCCCATTGCTTGGTAAGAAGACTAAATTCATCGCAATCCCAACAACATCTGGTACAGGATCTGAAGTAACACCATTTGCCGTTATCTCTGATAAAGCAAATAACCGTAAATACCCAATCGCTGACTACTCATTGACACCAACTGTGGCAATCGTAGACCCTGCCTTGGTATTGACAGTTCCTGGATTTGTTGCTGCGGACACTGGTATGGACGTATTGACCCACGCGACTGAAGCTTACGTATCACAAATGGCTAGCGACTACACTGATGGTCTTGCACTTCAAGCTATCAAACTTGTATTCGAAAACCTTGAAAGCTCAGTTAAGAATGCAGACTTCCACTCACGTGAGAAAATGCATAACGCTTCAACAATCGCTGGTATGGCCTTTGCCAATGCCTTCCTAGGTATTTCTCACTCAATGGCACATAAGATTGGTGCCCAATTCCACACAATCCACGGTCGTACTAATGCAATCTTGCTTCCATACGTCATCCGCTACAACGGTACACGTCCAGCTAAGACAGCAACATGGCCTAAGTACAACTACTACCGTGCAGATGAAAAATACCAAGATATCGCTCGTATGCTTGGACTTCCAGCTTCTACTCCAGAAGAAGGTGTGGAATCTTACGCAAAAGCTGTCTACGAACTTGGTGAGCGCGTAGGTATCCAAATGAACTTCAAAGCACAAGGTATCGACGAAAAAGAATGGAAAGAACATTCACGTGAATTAGCCTTCCTTGCTTACGAAGACCAATGTTCACCAGCTAACCCACGTCTTCCAATGGTTGACCACATGCAAGAAATCATCGAAGATTCTTACTATGGCTACAAAGAAAGACCAGGACGCCGTAAATAATTGTTATCAGCCTAGAGGCAGGAGTTATCCTGTCTCTTTTTTGTAATTCTATTTGAAAAATGGTATAATCATCGCATATATTTATTTGAAAATCAAATCTTTTATAATCATGCGAGGGAGAAATGTAAGAGATGAATGAGCTAGGGGAAAAGGTAAGACTTCTTAGAGAAGAGAAAGGACTTAGACGCCCTGTTTTTTGTGGAGATGAGTCAGAACTGTCAGTCCGTCAGTTAGTGCGCATTGAAAAAGGAGAATTTCGCCCGACGATAAAAACACTAGAATATATTGCAGATCGATTAGAAATTCCGTCCTATGTCTTGATGCCAGATTATAAGGAACTGCCTAAACGCTACCAAGAATTAAAGTACTTTCTTTTACATCACCCTGACTATGGAGACAAGGAGTTGCAAGAACAAAAGGAAGAATATTTTGATGAGATTTTCGAGTGTTTTTATGATGACCTGCCCCGTGATGAGAAGATGATAGTGGACTGCCTTCAGGCAATAGATGCAGTGAGAGCGACTAGTAATTCTTTATACGGAAGTGGTGTGATTGAGGACAGTCTTCAAGACTTACTATCCAGAGATGTATATAAAGCCGTGGACTTGTTGAAATTGAGACTGTATTTCAACTGTCAGTTAATGGATGGTTTAAATGTGGGTGAGATAAAAGAATCTGAGCATGAAACCATTCTTTGTTTTCATGACAAATTAAGTTCTCAGGTTGATAAGATAGAGTTCGATTGTTTGAACTTGCTTAGAGATTCCTTGTTAGCTTCTTTAACTTGTATAGAAATTATGGGGCTGTTTCATTATTTTAAGAGAGCGGTTGAGACCTTAAATAAAATAGGGCAGAAAACACGAGATTTCCAAAAGCAACCGATTGTCTTGATGGTGGAGTGGAAATATTATATTCATACCGACTATGATACAGCCAAACAAAAGTATGAAGAAGCAAAAATGATGGCGAGGATGTTTGGTAATGAGAAGTTAATCGTTAGTTTAGATAATGAATGGGCCGAGGATCTAGAAAGATATCATTAAAGAGTTTATAGGAGTGACATTTCTGTCATTGGAGAAATGTCGCTTTTTTGTTAAAATGAATTTTACTTGATATACATCCAGAAGCAAACTAGGCAATAGAGAGAAAACTCTAAGTAGTAGGCCCATAGGGGAAATCAGTGCTGATGTAGCTTGAAGGATTTTCTATCAGTATGATGTATGACGATAACAGTTTTAAACAAGGGGGAAAGAATGTCCATTTTATCCATTAAAAATATTTCAAAGTTTTACACTTTGGACGGTAAACATCAAGAGCAGGCTCTAAGAAATATTAACCTGCAGATTGCAAAAGGTAAAATTACAGCGATTTACGGACCGTCAGGCTGTGGCAAAACTAGCTTGCTAAACATCATCAGCGGTTTAGACAGACAATATGAAGGAGTTTTAGAATTTAAAGGGGAATCCCTCCGTGACTTATCAGAGATTGAACTAACTCAATTTCGTAAAGATAAGATTGGATTTGTGTTTCAAAACTTTAACCTCATTCCTCATCAGTCTGTCTTGGACAATGTCAAGCTACCTCTCTATGTCAAAGATTTATCTGACAGGGAGATGACAATGATTGCAAAGGAGCAATTAAGTAACTTGGGCATGGAGCCTTTTATGGCTAAAAATGTTAAACAGCTTTCTGGTGGGCAAAAGCAACGCGTAGCAATCGCGCGTGCACTGGTAAATCAGCCAGATATGATTGTAGCAGATGAGCCAACGGGTTCGCTGGATTCTCAATCCCAAGAAATGGTATTGGAGGTATTTAAAAATTTAGCCCAAACAGGGAAAACAGTATTGATTGTAACCCATAATCCAGAGGTTGCTGAATATGCAGACGTGATTATCAAAATGAAGGATGGTGAAGTCGTTGAAGAAGTCAAAAAATAAAGGATTATCATTGAAAAATAAATTCAAACTTTCTTTAAATAACTTTATGGAAAGAAAGTGGCGTAACCTATTGATTGCGCTAGCAACCTCAATCGGTTTTGTAGGAGTCTTAATTTCTTTTGGCTTGGGAAATGCTTTGATTTCGATGATTGATGAAAATACGAATGGAGGTCAAATTCCTTCTCAAGTTCAGATTGCTTTAAATACAGAGAATGCTGGACGAGGCTTTTTGAACCAAGATGATAAGAACTATATCACGGATACAGTTGGGAAAGAAGCTATTAAATATTTGGAGAGTCCTTTTGGTATGACCATGTCAAATATTACTATAGATGGGCAAGAAATAGACCTGAGTCAAACGATGCCTTCTTATGCTCAAGTAGTGAGTCTCTATGAGGATACAAGTATATCTGTTAGTAGTAATGAGGCGGAAAAAGTATTAGCCGGTTCCCTCTATACTGATACAAATGAACAAGGATTAACGATTCCAATCAGTTTACTAAAAAGTTGGAATGAACAGACAGGAAAAAATCTGACAGCTAGTGATGTTATTGGCAAATCAGTCTCAGCCAGTATTGTAGAAAATGCTGCCGAAGCTAGCAAGACTGCTCAATTTCAAACGAAGATTGTACGTGTAATCAATGATGAAGATGACATGGAGGACAGCAACAGTTTCATGCCGTCTCATCAAATGGAAATGATTTTGAAAGAAGCTGGATTTACAAAAGCTGTATCTTATTTTATCTTGGAACTCAAAGATCCATCACAAACAAAAGCGATAACAGAAGAATTGCAGAAAAACAAGAAGTATACTGTTCTTTCTCAACAGAAGGTTCTTGATATTGTGATTACCTTTATTCGTGTCATTCAGGGATTGTTGATTGTACTTTCATCACAAGCTATTGTAGTAGCAGCAGTCATGATTGGTATCATCATTTACATCAATATCATGCAACGTTCTAAGGAAATAGGCGTCATGAAGGCAGTTGGTTATCAAAATCGTGATGTCAAAGGAATTTTTATTTACGAGGCTATCTGGATTGTAGGTATTGCCTTGTTACTGGCCTTTTTGGTTGCACAAGGGGTGGGAAGTTTGGCGAATGCGGTTGTAAATCACTTTTACCCATCCATCACTAAGGTTTTTGAATTAAATCTTCTATCTATTTTAGGAACTCTAGCTTTCGCTCTATTACTTGGTTATGTCTCAGCCTACTTCCCAGCACGTAAAATTAGTAAAATGGATCCTGTAGAATCGCTACGATATGAATAGTAAGGGAGTTCTTGATTTATAGCCTTAAAAAGAAACTGACATAGAAAAACAATGCCCGTACTTGCAATTAAACTTAAATAGTTATATAATAGGTTTGTTGAAAGGTGATTTGTAGTGATTCAAGTTACTCTTTTCACAATAAAAATTTCATGATTTTCATAAGGAGGAAATCACTAATGGTAGTTAAAGTTGGTATTAACGGTTTCGGACGTATCGGTCGTCTTGCTTTCCGTCGTATCCAAAACGTAGAAGGTGTTGAAGTTACACGCATCAACGACCTTACAGATCCAGTTATGCTTGCACACTTGTTGAAATACGACACAACTCAAGGTCGTTTCGACGGTACTGTTGAAGTTAAAGAAGGTGGATTCGAAGTTAACGGTAAATTCGTTAAAGTTTCTGCTGAACGTGATCCAGAACAAATCGACTGGGCTACTGACGGTGTAGAAATCGTTCTTGAAGCTACTGGTTTCTTTGCTAAGAAAGAAGCAGCTGAAAAACACCTTAAAGGTGGAGCTAAAAAAGTTGTTATCACTGCTCCTGGTGGAAACGACGTTAAAACAGTTGTATTCAACACTAACCACGACGTTCTTGACGGTACTGAAACAGTTATCTCAGGTGCTTCATGTACTACAAACTGCTTGGCTCCAATGGCTAAAGCTCTTCAAGACAACTTTGGTGTTGTTGAAGGATTGATGACTACTATCCACGCTTACACTGGTGACCAAATGATCCTTGACGGACCACACCGTGGTGGTGACCTTCGCCGTGCTCGCGCTGGTGCTGCAAACATCGTTCCTAACTCAACTGGTGCTGCTAAAGCTATCGGTCTTGTAATTCCAGAATTGAACGGTAAACTTGACGGATCTGCACAACGCGTTCCAACTCCAACTGGATCAGTTACTGAATTGGTAGCTGTTCTTGAAAAGAACGTTACTGTTGATGAAGTGAACGCAGCTATGAAAGCAGCTTCAAACGAATCATACGGTTACACAGAAGATCCAATCGTATCTTCAGATATCGTAGGTATGTCTTACGGTTCATTGTTTGACGCAACTCAAACTAAAGTTCTTGACGTTGACGGTAAACAATTGGTTAAAGTTGTATCATGGTACGACAACGAAATGTCATACACTGCACAACTTGTTCGTACTCTTGAATACTTCGCAAAAATCGCTAAATAATTCTTGAGTCGATAAAAAAGCAAGGCCTCTTGGTCTTGCTTTTAAATATTTAAAAATGGATGACGCTATCATCCATTCTTTTTTAATGGCTCTATAATATTGTAGTGGGTAAATCCCCTATGGATATTATGGAGCCTATTTTGTTGTAGAAAAAAAGTCCCATAAGATCTATAATGAAAAGCGACAAAACAACTCATTAGAAAGATTCATATGGAACAAATTACATTTTATCACAAAACTACTCGATATTAAAGACCAAATATCCAATTTATGGATATCATCAATAGTGATACACACAAGGAAATCATCGCTAAACTGGATTATGAAGCCCCATCTTGCCCTGATGCGGAAGTCAAATGAA
>CAKMOM010000061.1:0-15704 GCA_927910965.1 uncultured Streptococcus sp. | reverse complement strand
TCTATCTCTGTGATAGGTTTTCTTTATGGCTGATTTATACTCAATGAAAATCAAAGAGCAAACTAGGAAGCTAGCCGCAAGCTGTACTTGAGTACGGTAAGGCGACGCTGACGTGGTTTGAATTTGATTTTCGAAGAGTATAAGAAAAAAGCAGAGTTGGAAGTCAATCCAATTCTGCTTTTAAATAGTTTAAAACATTTTCCAGATTTTCTAAGGAAACCTTGGCAAATTGATAAGGGCAGGCACCCAAGTAAGCCTTTTCAAAAAAGTCCAAGCCCAGTTGGCTGTGTTTGAGACTGGCAATTTTAGGGAATTGTCTGAGATCAAGCAATATACCATCGTGAAGAGGAAAATGAGGAAGGGGACAAGGTGTTTTAGTTAAGCTTTCCTCGATTTGTTTTTGGTAAGTTTCTTGATTGTTCAAGCGAGCCAGACGATTTTTCTCAAATAATTGACTGTCAATATAGAGTGACAGGGCCTTTTGCATGATGAGGTTGCTGTCGTAGTCTAGGATATTTTTTGTAGGCTACAAAGGCTTTTTTTGATAGCATTTGGAAGGATGAGTGCCGTAATCCGCAGGGCTGGAAAGAGGCTGGTTGAGAAGGACTTTATGTAAATGACGCGCTCCTCTGTATCTAGATAGTGGAAGGTCTGGCCCTTTTTAGAGTCCAAATCCCCCAGATAGTCGTCCTCTACGATATAGACACCATACTTGGCAGCTAAGTCAAGAATAGTCCGTTTGTCCTGCTCTGAATAGGAATGCCCCAGAGGATAGTGAAAACGAGGAATTGTATAGAAAAACTTAATTTTTCCTGTTTTGAAGTGGCCTTCCAGCTCCTCCAAGTCAATCCCATCAATGCCTCGTTCAATCGTTTGATAGTCCAGACCTTGAGCAATCAAGAGGCGATTCATCCGATGGTAGGTCGGCTGTTCCACCAAGATTTCCTTGGCTTGGCTAGGAAAGGAAATTTGAGAAAGGATAAACAAGGCTTGCTGGGTTCCAGAAGTCAATATCAACTGGTCTGCCTTGCAGTAGAGAGCTTGGTCAAAGAGGAGTTTATGAATGGATTGTCTTAAGTCTTCTAATCCTTCTTGGTTGTCATAGTAGTTGAAGAGGTAGTTTTCCCGACCAATCAAGGTTTCATTGATACAGAGTCGGAAATCGTCATAGGCACTGGCATGTTCGTCAGTGACTTCGATTTCTAGATCCTGGTGTTGCCCTTGTTCTAGGACATAGTAACCACTCTGGGGCTTGGCATAGAGGTATTGTTCGTGCCGTAATTCCAGCAGGGCTCGTTGAATGGTATCCTTGCTACAGTGGAAGTCAAGGCTCAGTTGACGGATAGAAGGCAGGCGGCTTCCCGTCGAAAATCGTCCAGACTCGATACCATTTTTTAGAAAGGAAACGACCTCTTGGTACTTGCTTTGTTTCTTCATTCCAAACCTCCCTTGATTTTGTTACATTGTACCTTTTTTTTTCCTTCTTGGCAATGTCTAGGGTGTTTCTCTCGTTCACATCTAGGGGCAAATGTGGTATACTTAGGAGTAACATTTATAGAATAATACTCTTCGAAAATCAAATTCAAACCACGTCAGCTTCGCCTTGTCGTAGATATATGTAACTGACTTTGTCAGTCTTATCTACAACCTCAAGCAGTGCTTTGAGCAACCTGCGGCTCGCTTCCTAGTTTGCTCTTTGATTTTCATTGAGTATAACAGACAAGAAAGAGAATGGATAAGAACGTGCAGGAACCAGTGAAATTATTTCAATACAATACCCTTGGAGCCTTGATGGCCGGCCTTTATGGTGGTACCATGACAGTGGGAGAATTGCTAGAGCATGGTGATCTTGGTTTGGGAACCTTGGATTCCATTGATGGGGAATTGATTGTCTTGGATGGCAAGGCTTATCAAGCCAAAGGCTCAGGAGATCAGCCAGAAATTGTGGAAGTATCACCAGATGCCCTTATTCCTTATGCAGCAGTAGTACCGCATCAGGCAGAGGTCATTTTCCGCCAACGCTTTGAGATGACGGACAAGGAATTGGAAGAACGAATTGAGTCTTATTATGACGGGGAAAATCTTTTCCGCTCTATCAAGATTCGGGGGGAATTTTCGCATATGCATGTGCGCATGATTCCTAAGTCGACACCAGATACCAAGTTTGCTGATGTCGCAACCCATCAACCTGAATATAGTCGTGAAAATGTGGCGGGAACCATCGTTGGTTTCTGGACTCCAGAGATTTTCCATGGGGTCAGTGTGGCAGGCTACCATCTGCACTTCATCTCAGATGACTTGACCTTCGGTGGGCATGTCATGGACTTTGTCATCAAGGAAGGGATTATCGAGGTGGGAGCGGTTGACCAGTTGGACCAACGTTTTCCAGTCCAAGATCGTCAATACTTGTTTGCTAAGTTCAATGTTGACGAGATGAAAAAAGATATTGAAAAGGCGGAATAGGAGAAGAAAATGACCATTCATATCATTATTACCATGTTGCTGTTGCTGGCTTTCTTGATAGGAAGCATTTGGTATGCCAAAAAGAAGTACCAGATTAATCTAGCTGTCTTGGGCTTGGGGGCTGTTGCTTTCTTTGTCTCTTCACAGATTTTGGAAAAACTGGTGCATATCTTGGTTTTACATCCTCAAAAAGACGGTAGTATTGCCCTCATGCAAGACCATCCGCTTGTCTATATCATCTATGGCCTAGCTATGGCAGCATTTTTTGAGGAAACAGCTCGTCTTGTTTTCTTCAAATGGTTGGAGAAAAAGAGAAGTTTGGAAAAGGCAGATGCCTTGGCTTATGGATTGGGGCATGGTGGTTTGGAGTTGATTTTCCTAGGTCTTACTAGTTTGATTAATCTCTACATCGTTCTCTCAGCAGTTCAAACTCAGAATCCACAGGTCATGCAATTGCTGTCTGAAAATATGTTGAAAACTATTCAGTCGCTATCAGTCTGGCAGATTTATTTGCTTGGTTTTGAGCGAATCTTGGCCCTAGGTTTCCAATTACTCTTGACTGTTTGGGTTTACCAAGCTGTTCGCCAGAAGAAATGGATTTATCTCCTAGCGGCCTATGGACTACATGCCTTCTTTGATCTGGCACCATCTCTTGCCCAAGTTGGCTGGTTGACCAATCCAGTCTTGGTTGAAGTTGTCCTAGCACTTGAGCTTGTTCTGGTTGCCTATGGAACAAAGGCTATCTTTTGCAAAAAATCATAAAAAGAGGGGAAACCTCTTTTTTTTGTTTAAAATAATCCCAAGATTTTTTTAGGGTCGTCAAATGGTCTTAAAAATGGTATAATGGAATGAATTTTGTAAAAGGAAGAGTGTCATGTCAGTAAAAGAAAAAATACTTGAAATTTTAGAAGGGATTGATATCCGTTTCAAGGAACCCTTGCATAGCTATAGTTATACAAAAGTAGGTGGAGAGGCTGATTATCTGGTCTTTCCACGAAATCGTTTTGAGTTGGCGCGCGTTGTTAAATTTGCCAATCAAGAAAATATTCCTTGGATGGTTCTTGGAAATGCCAGCAACATCATCGTTCGTGATGGTGGGATTCGTGGATTTGTCATCTTGTGTGACAAGCTCAATAATGTTTCCGTTGATGGCTATACCATTGAAGCTGAAGCTGGTGCTAACCTGATTGAAACAACTCGCATTGCCCTTCGTCATAGTTTGACTGGCTTTGAGTTTGCTTGTGGTATTCCTGGAAGTGTCGGTGGTGCTGTCTTTATGAATGCGGGTGCCTATGGTGGCGAGATTTCCCATATCTTACAGTCTTGTAAGGTCTTGACCAAGGATGGAGAAATCGAGACCCTGTCTGCCCAGGACTTGGCTTTCGGGTATCGCCATTCAGCCATTCAGGAGTCTGGTGCAGTTGTCTTGTCAGCTAAATTTTCCCTTGCTCCAGGAAACCATCAGGTTATCAAGCAAGAAATGGATCGCTTGACGCATCTACGTGAACTCAAGCAACCTTTAGAATATCCATCTTGTGGTTCGGTCTTTAAGCGTCCAGTAGGGCATTTTGCAGGTCAATTAATTTCAGAAGCTGGCTTGAAAGGCTATCGTATTGGTGGAGTAGAAGTCTCAGAAAAACACGCAGGTTTTATGATTAATGTTGCTGACGGAACGGCTAAAGACTACGAGGACTTGATTGAGTCTGTGATTGAAAAAGTCAAGGAACACTCAGGTGTCACCCTTGAGAGGGAAGTCCGTATTTTAGGTGAAAGCAAGTAGGAAGTTTTAGTTAAAAAGCTGCTGCTATGTCATGGAAAGGGGGTGAAAGCCTATCGTCAGTGCAGAAGAATGTAGGCAGTTCAATCTCCTACACGAGGTAGTAGTGGCCTGACAGAGCCCTGATCTGTTAATATATGAAAAAGAAGGAATAAATGACAATTGAAAAAACCAATTATTGAATTCAAAAACGTCTCTAAAGTTTTTGAAGACAGCAACACCAAGGTTCTCAAAGATATCAACTTTGAGTTGGAAGAAGGGAAGTTCTATACTCTTCTAGGCGCGTCTGGTTCAGGGAAATCAACTATCCTTAACATCATTGCAGGTTTACTGGATGCGACGACAGGAGATATTTTGCTGGATGGTGTCCGTATCAATGACATCCCAACCAACAAGCGTGACGTCCATACGGTTTTCCAATCCTATGCCTTGTTTCCACATATGAATGTGTTTGAAAATGTTGCTTTTCCGCTCCGCTTGCGCAAGATTGACAAGAAAGAAATCGAGCAACGTGTTACTGAAGTTCTCAAGATGGTTCAGTTGGAAGGTTACGAAAAACGTTCCATTCGTAAACTCTCTGGAGGACAACGTCAGCGTGTGGCTATTGCCCGTGCCATCATCAACCAACCCCGTGTGGTCTTGCTAGACGAGCCTTTATCAGCGCTGGACTTGAAATTGAGAACAGACATGCAGTATGAACTGCGTGAACTGCAACAACGATTGGGCATTACCTTTGTCTTTGTCACTCACGATCAGGAAGAAGCACTTGCCATGAGTGACTGGATTTTCGTTATGAATGATGGCGAGATTGTCCAGTCTGGAACACCAGTAGATATCTACGATGAGCCGATTAACCACTTTGTTGCGACCTTTATCGGTGAGTCAAATATCTTGCCAGGTACCATGATTGAGGACTACTTGGTTGAGTTTAACGGCAAACGCTTTGAAGCGGTCGATGGGGGGATGAAGCCAAATGAGCCAGTCGAAGTCGTGATTCGTCCAGAAGACTTGCGCATTACCCTTCCTGAAGAAGGCAAGCTCCAAGTTAAGGTCGATACCCAGCTCTTCCGTGGGGTTCACTATGAAATTATCGCCTATGACGAACTTGGAAATGAATGGATGATCCACTCGACTCGTAAGGCCATCGTGGGTGAGGAAATCGGTCTGGACTTTGAACCAGAAGACATCCACATCATGCGCCTCAATGAAACAGAAGAAGAGTTCGATGCTCGTATCGAAGAATACGTGGAAATCGAAGAGCAAGAAGCAGGTCTGATCAATGCAATCGAGGAGGAAAGAGATGAAGAAAACAAGCTCTAAACTCTTTGTAGTGCCCTACATGCTCTGGATTGCCCTCTTTGTGTTGGCACCCTTGGTCTTGATTTTCGGACAATCCTTTTTCAATATCGAAGGCCAATTCAGTTTAGAAAACTATAAATCTTACTTTGCGTCACAAAACTTGACCTATCTAAAAATGAGTTTCAACTCTGTACTCTATGCAGGAATTGTGACCTTTGTGACCTTGCTTATCAGTTATCCAACAGCCCTCTTTTTGACCCGTCTCAAGCACCGTCAACTCTGGCTCATGCTGATTATTCTGCCAACCTGGATTAACCTGCTCCTCAAGGCCTATGCCTTTATCGGGATTTTTGGTCAGAATGGCTCTATTAACCAATTCTTGGAATTCATCGGAATCGGTTCACAGCAGTTGCTCTTTACCGATTTCTCCTTTATCTTTGTCGCAAGCTACATAGAGCTTCCATTTATGATTTTGCCGATTTTCAATGTCTTGGATGATATGGATAACAATCTTATCAATGCCAGTTATGACCTAGGTGCGACCAAGTGGGAGACCTTCCGTCATGTCATTTTCCCTCTATCGATGAACGGTGTGAGAAGTGGGGTTCAGTCGGTCTTTATCCCAAGTTTGAGTCTCTTCATGCTGACTCGTTTGATTGGTGGGAACCGCGTTATCACGCTGGGAACAGCCATTGAGCAGAACTTCCTGACCAATGACAACTATGGAATGGGTTCTACCATCGGTGTGATTCTTATCCTGACCATGTTCATCACCATGTGGGTGACCAAGGAAAGGAGAGAACGATGAAAAAATTTGCCAACCTTTATCTGGGACTGGTCTTTCTTGTCCTCTACCTGCCGATTTTTTACCTGATTGGCTATGCCTTTAATGCAGGCAACGACATGAATAGATTTACAGGCTTTAGCTTGAGCCATTTTAAAACCATGTTTGGCGATGGTCGCCTCATGTTGATTGTGACTCAGACATTTTTCTTGGCCTTTCTGTCAGCCTTGATAGCGACCATTATCGGGACTTTTGGTGCCATTTACATCTACCAGTCTCGCAAGAAATACCAAGAAGCCTTTCTTTCACTCAATAATATCCTCATGGTTGCGCCTGACGTTATGATTGGTGCCAGCTTCTTGATTCTCTTTACCCAACTCAAGTTTTCACTTGGCTTTTTGACCGTTCTATCTAGCCACGTGGCCTTCTCCATTCCTATCGTGGTCTTGATGGTCTTGCCTCGACTCAAGGAAATGAACGGTGACATGATTCATGCGGCCTATGACTTGGGAGCCAGTCAATTTCAGATGTTCAAGGAAATCATGCTTCCTTACCTGACACCGTCTATCATTGCAGGTTACTTCATGGCCTTTACCTATTCGCTAGATGACTTTGCCGTGACCTTCTTCGTAACGGGAAATGGCTTTTCAACTCTGTCAGTCGAGATTTATTCTCGTGCTCGTAAAGGAATTTCGCTAGAAATCAATGCCCTGTCTGCCCTTGTCTTTCTCTTTAGTATTATCCTGGTTGTTGGATATTACTTTATCTCACGTGAGAAGGAGGAGCAAGCATGAAAAAACTCTATTCATTTTTAGCAGGAATTGCAGCCATCATCCTGGTCTTGTGGGGAATTGCGACGCATTTAGATAGTAAAATCAATAGCCGAGATAGTCAAAAACTGGTTATCTACAACTGGGGTGACTATATCGATCCTGAACTCTTGACTCAGTTCACAGAAGAAACAGGAATCCAAGTCCAGTACGAGACTTTTGACTCCAATGAAGCCATGTATACCAAGATCAAGCAGGGTGGAACGACTTATGATATTGCTATCCCAAGTGAATATATGATCAACAAGATGAAGGACGAAAACCTCTTGGTACCGCTTGACTATTCAAAACTTGAAGGTCTTGAAAATATCGGACCAGAGTTCCTCAACCAGTCCTTTGACCCAGGCAATAAATTCTCCATTCCTTACTTCTGGGGAACCTTGGGAATTGTCTACAATGAAACCATGGTAGATGAGGCGCCTGAGCATTGGGATGACCTCTGGAAGCCAGAGTATAAGAACTCTATCATGCTCTTTGATGGGGCACGTGAGGTACTGGGACTAGGACTCAATTCGCTAGGCTACAGCCTCAACTCCAAGGATACCCAGCAGTTGGAAGAGACAGTAGACAAACTCTACAAGTTGACTCCAAATATCAAGGCTATTGTGGCGGACGAGATGAAGGGATACATGATTCAGAATAACGCTGCAATCGGTGTGACCTTCTCTGGAGAAGCCAGCCAAATGCTGGAGAAAAATGAAAATCTACGCTATGTGGTTCCGACAGAAGCCAGCAACCTTTGGTTTGACAATATGGTCATTCCCAAAACAGTCAAAAACCAAGATGCAGCCTATGACTTTATCAATTTTATGTTGAAACCTGAAAATGCTCTCAAAAATGCAGAGTATGTCGGTTATTCAACACCAAACCTACCAGCTAAGGAATTGCTCCCAGAGGAGAAAAAAGAAGATAAAGCCTTCTATCCAGATGCTGAAACCATGAAACACCTAGAAGTTTATGAGAAATTTGACCATAAATGGACAGGCAAATATAGCGACCTCTTCCTACAGTTTAAAATGTATCGGAAGTAGGAGTAGAACGTAAGAAAACGAATCAGTTAGAGCTGGTTCGTTTTTTAAAAAATAGAAGGCAATTTTTTAACTGTATATTTTTCTATTCTGGTTGCTTATTTTTTAGCCTAGTAGTATACTAATCTTAACCTTACAGAAAGCGGTAACAAAAAATGAAGATATCTACTTTTTCAAAAAAAGTTATTGGCCAACCTTTTTGATTGTTGACGAAACAATTATACTATTCCATTTAAAGGATGGCTTGGATCGACAATACCTAACAACTGATTCCATACATTTGGTGATAGGGTTCTTTATATTTGCAAATATTTTCGTAGCTATCTTTAACAATTCAAAACTTTGGAATAAAAGTTGGGATAAAAAGAGTGATAGCAGTAAGAAAAAATATATTCTGAAAAAGTAATCTGAGATGTAGGTAATGGGTTATTTAAATGGGAATGATTTCCAGTTGACGCAGACTTAAAAAAAAGATATAATAAGAAAGTTGAGAATTGATTTTCAATCATCTTAGTCCAGAGAAATGGCGGTGCTGCGAGCCATCTAAGCTAGAAAGTCATGCTACTCAATTTAACAATTGCATAAGAACAAGAGAATGACAAGTTCATTGAATGAAGGTGGTACCGCGGTTTTTCGCCCTTCGTGATATGAGCTTGTCTTTTGATTTTTGGCGGTGTTGATGAAAACATTTCTTGTCAAACAAAAGTTTCGTCTTGGAGGCGAACGTTTCGCTATCAAGGATGACAGGGGAGAAATCGCCTATCAGGTGGAGGGATCGTTTTTTAAGATTCCTAAAACCTTTACCATCTATGATGCCTATGGTGAACAGGTCAGTCAGATCAGTAAAGAAATCTTGACCTTGCTTCCTCGTTTTGAGATTCAGCTTCGGGATGGCTCGAGTTTTGTCATTCGTAAGAAGTTGACCTTCTGGCGAGATAAGTATGAGTTTGATAATCTGGGTCTTCGTATCGAGGGCAATATCTGGGATTTGAATTTCAAATTGCTGGATGATCGTGATCAGATGATTGCAGAAATTAAGAAGGAACTCTTCCATCTGACCTCTACCTATACCGTAACGGTTCTTGAGGACTCTTATGCAGACCTAGTCATTTCCCTCTGTGTCGCGATTGACTATGTGGAAATGCTGGAAAGCCAATCACATTAAACAAGTAAATAAGGAGACAATATGAAACAACTATCTAGTGCACAAGTACGCCAAATGTGGCTTGATTTCTGGGCGACCAAAGGTCACTCTGTAGAACCATCAGTAAGTTTGGTTCCTGTAAATGACCCAACTCTTTTGTGGATCAATTCTGGGGTAGCAACCCTTAAGAAATACTTTGACGGGACCATCATTCCTGAAAATCCGCGTATTACCAATGCCCAAAAGGCTATCCGTACCAACGACATTGAAAACGTAGGGAAGACTGCACGTCACCATACTATGTTTGAAATGTTGGGGAACTTTTCTATCGGGGATTACTTCCGTGATGAGGCCATTACTTGGGCTTATGAGCTTTTGACAAGCCCAGAATGGTTTGATTTCCCAGCGGAAAAACTTTACATGACCTACTATCCAGATGATAAAGATTCATACAACCGCTGGATTGAAGTGGGAGTGGACCCAAGCCACTTAATTCCAATCGAAGATAACTTCTGGGAAATCGGTGCTGGACCTTCTGGACCAGATACAGAAATTTTCTTTGATCGTGGAGAAGCTTTTGACCCAGAAAATATCGGTATTCGCCTGCTTGCAGAAGATATCGAAAACGACCGTTACATTGAAATCTGGAACATCGTTTTGTCACAATTTAATGCAGACCCTGCTGTTCCTCGTAGCGAATACAAGGAATTGCCACACAAGAACATTGATACAGGCGCAGGTTTGGAGCGTTTGGTGGCAGTTATCCAAGGGGCTAAGACAAACTTTGAAACAGACCTCTTCATGCCGATTATTCGTGAAGTGGAGAAATTGTCTGGTAAGGTCTATGATCAAGATGGTGACAACATGAGCTTCAAGGTCATCGCAGACCACATCCGTTCATTGTCATTTGCCATCGGTGATGGTGCCCTTCCAGGAAATGAAGGTCGTGGTTATGTCCTTCGCCGTCTTCTCCGTCGTGCTTCTATGCATGGTCAAAAATTGGGTATCAACGAGCCTTTCCTTTACAAATTGGTTCCAACTGTTGGAAAAATCATGGAAAGCTACTATCCAGAAGTGCTTGAAAAACGTGACTTTATCGAAAAAATCGTTAAGAGCGAGGAAGAGTCATTTGCCCGTACCCTTCACTCAGGTCAACACTTTGCCCAAGGCATCGTAGCAGACTTGAAAGAAAAAGGTCAATCTGTCATTGCGGGTTCTGATGTTTTCAAACTCTATGACACTTATGGATTCCCAGTTGAATTGACAGAAGAAATCGCTGAAGAAGCTGGTATGACTGTAGACCGTGAAGGTTTTGAAGCAGCCATGAAAGAACAGCAAGAACGCGCGCGTGCGTCAGCTGTCAAAGGTGGTTCAATGGGTATGCAAAATGAAACTCTTCAAAACATCACTGTAGAAAGTGTCTTCAACTACAATGCTAGCCAATTGTCTTCTAAATTGGTGGCAATCGTGGCTGACAATGCAGAAGTAGAAGCTGTATCAGAAGGAACTGCCTCACTTATCTTTGCGGAAACGCCATTCTACGCTGAAATGGGTGGACAGGTAGCTGACCACGGACAAATCTTGGATGAGTCAGGTAAGGTCGTGGCTACTGTAACAAATGTTCAAAAAGCTCCAAACGGACAAGCTCTTCACACAGTTGAAGTCCTTGCACCGCTTGCCTTGAATCAAGAATATACCTTGGCAATTGATACAAATCGTCGTCACCGTGTTATGAAAAACCACACTGCGACTCACTTACTTCACGCTGCCCTTCACAATATCCTTGGAAACCACGCAACACAAGCAGGATCTCTTAACGAAGTTGAATTCCTTCGCTTTGACTTTACTCACTTCCAAGCTGTAACTGCTGAAGAATTGCGTGCAATTGAACAGCAAGTCAACGAGAAAATCTGGGAAGCTCTTGAAGTGAAGACAGTTGAAACGGATATTGACACTGCTAAAGAAATGGGAGCCATGGCCCTCTTTGGTGAGAAATACGGCAAAGAAGTCCGTGTTGTGACTATCGGCGACTACTCTATCGAGCTTTGTGGTGGTACCCACGTTGGTAACACTTCTGAGATTGGTCTCTTCAAGATTGTCAAAGAAGAAGGGATCGGATCAGGAACTCGCCGTATCTTGGCAGTGACTGGTAAGGAAGCCTTTGAAGCTTATCGTGAACAAGAAGACGCTCTTAAAGCTGTCGCAGCAACCTTGAAAGCACCTCAAGTCAAGGAAGTGCCTCACAAGGTAGAAGGACTTCAAGAACAACTTCGTCAACTTCAAAAGGAAAATGCTGAGTTGAAAGAAAAAGCCGCAGCTGCAGCTGCAGGCGACATCTTCAAGGATGTGAAGGAAGTCAACGGTCACCGTTACATTGCTAGTCAAGTATCTGTATCTGACGCTGGTGCCCTTCGTACTTTTGCGGATAACTGGAAACAAAAAGACTACTCTGATCTTCTTGTCCTAGTTGCTGCTATCGGTGACAAGGTCAATGTCCTTGTAGCAAGTAAGACAAAAGACCTTCATGCAGGAAACCTTGTCAAAGAATTGGCACCAATCGTCGATGGACGTGGTGGTGGTAAACCAGACATGGCCATGGCAGGAGGAAGCAACCAAGCTAAGATCCAAGAATTGTTGGATGCAGTAGCAGGTAAATTGTAATCAAGTAATACTCTTCGAAAATCAATTTCAAACAATGTCAGCTTCGCCTTGCCGTAGGTATAGGTAACTGACTTCGTCAGTCTTATCTACAACCTCAAAACTGTGTTTTTAGCAACCTGCGACTAGCTTCCTAGTTTGCTCTTTGCTTTTCATTGAGTATCAAAATATCAAGGAGGGGATATGAAATATAGAAAATTTCAATTATTGATGTCCAAGTATGGCTTTAGTCTTTCGATTATGCTACTTGAACTTTGTCTTGTTTTTGGTCTCTTTCTTTATTTAGGGCGGATGGCTCCTATTCGATGGGGTATTCTCTTAATCTTTATGAGTATGGCGACTATCGTAGCGATTGTCAATCGCTCAATGGCGCCTGATAGTAAAGTGATGTGGTTAGTGGTGACTTTTGTTCCTGTCATTGGTCCCTTGCTCTATCTGATGTTTGGTGAAAGGCGATTGTCCAAAAAAGAAATCAAGCAGTTGGATAGACTTGGTTCTATGCATTTTCGGGAGGATAACAGTAAAGCTCTCCGCCAGAAATTGAAGGAAGATGATAAGGCGGCTTACGGAGTTATCAAATCTTTGCTAAGTATGGATAGCAATGCCGATGTCTATGATCGAACAGATTCACAATTCTTTTCTTCGGGTGAAAGCATGTGGCAACATATGTTGGAAGACCTCAAGAAAGCTGAGAAATTTATCTTTCTAGAGTACTATATTGTCGAAGAAGGTCTGATGTGGAATAGCATACTAGATATACTAGAGCAAAAGGCAGCTCAGGGTGTAGAGGTCAAGATGCTCTATGATGATATCGGTTGTATGGCGACTTTACCTGGAGACTATACTGTTCAGCTTCGTAGTCGAGGAATTGAAGCTCATAAGTTTAACAAGGTGATTCCTCGTTTGACGGTAGCTTATAATAATCGAGACCATCGTAAAATCCTTGTTATAGATGGTCAGGTAGCTTATACAGGAGGCATTAACTTAGCCGATGAGTATATCAACCATGTAGAACGCTTTGGCTATTGGAAGGATAGTGGGATTCGCATAGATGGCCCTGGTGTCAAGGCTCTAACCCGTCTCTTTTTGATGACTTGGTACATCAATCGTGGGGAAATCAGTGATTTTGACCAGTATCACTTGGAAAACCAGCCTCGTTCTAGCCAAGGGCTCTGTATTCCCTATGGTAGTGGTCCCAAGCCCATCTTCAGTACTCAGGTAGGGAAAAAAGTCTATCAAAGTTTGATTAATCAGGCTACTGACTCAGTCTATATCACAACACCCTATTTGATTATTGACTATGATTTAACTGAGAGTATTAAAAATGCAGCCATGAGGGGTGTTGATGTCCGCATCGTGACTCCTTTCATTCCGGATAAAAAATTAATCCAGCTCATCACAAGAGGAGCCTATCCGGATCTTTTGTCAGCAGGAGTAAGGGTTTTTGAGTATAGTCTAGGCTTCATCCACAGTAAACAAATCTTAGTGGATAAGGACTTTGCTGCAGTTGGAACCATTAATTTAGATTATAGAAGTTTGCTTCATCACTATGAAGATGCAGTTTTGCTATATAAAACGGCATCAATCACAGAGATTCAAAAAGACTTTCAGGAGATTTTTTCGGTATCGCAAGAAATTTTCCCTCATACGATAAAAAATAGCTGGTATCAGAAATTAATTAAGGAAATTGCCCAGTTATTCGCCCCTATCTTATAAGAAATCTAGGACTTAGGATACAACCCAGTCCTATTTTTCTTGCCTTTTACGAATAAGAAGATATAGGAGGAATGATGCTGACTCAGAAAGAATTGGATTATATCATGTCATTTAAACAGACGAATTTACATCGATTTCGGGAAATTGAAACCTTTGTGAAACTATGCAAAAAATCACTCAAACAGCCATCGCAAGCTGACAATTTTAGGTCTTTTTGATATACTAAGACAGATAAATTGAATAGGAGAAACGACATGGCTGTATATGGCAGAATCGAAGAAGTATCCGAAACGATACAGAGTAATGAAATTGAAAATAGACTGGATAGGAACCTTGAATCTCATGTAGAAAAAGAAGAACAGGTAGCTTTTCCATTTTTCAGACTCATCATTGGAAGTACGATTGCAACGGTTTTTTCTGTGGTGCTACCTTTACTTTTAGATATGGTAAGTCCCTCTCAGGCGCAGGATTTGTATATAGGGTGGGCTTTACATCAGGGAGGACAGCTCTACAGTAGCTATTATGCTAGTCACGGTCTTCTTTATTACTTGCCACTTTATATTACCCAAGGAGGCATTCTTTTTGCCTTGGTAGAATGGCTAGCTCTCTTAGGAGGAGGTTACTTCCTCTTTTCTTCAACTGACTATCTGACGGGACAAAGGGAACAAGCCAAGCAACTCCTAACCATATTTTATATTTTGGTATCCGGTCTCGGTTTTGGAGGAGGCTATGCTACGATCTTAGCTCTGCCATTCCTGTTTGCAGGATTTTCGTTCATAGCAGCTTATCTATCAAATCCTAACCATGACAAGGGATTTCTACGTCTGGGGATCTTTTTGGGTCTATCATTTTTCATAGAGCCTCTTACAAGTCTTCTCTTTACTGTAGTAGTAACGATTGGTTTATTTGTCTTTAATGTTGGGCATGGTCGCTTTGCTCATGGAGTTTATCAGTTTTTTGCAGCAGCACTTGGCTTTTCTCTCATTTTTTATCCACTAGGCTACTATGTCCTTGCTTCAGGTAGTTTTGGAGGAGCTATGGGAAGTCTTTTATATCCGATTGATTCCCTTCAGGTCTTTACGAATCCTCAACTAATGGATAATGTTGTATTCTATGGTTTGTTGACCTTTGGTTTAGGAGCTCTCTTCCTTGTTTTTCTAGGATTGTTCCAATCAAAGGCATCAAGATTGTATGTTATTTCAGTGCCAGCTAGTTTTGCTTTCTTATTTGTATTAGCTTTGTTGCTTTTTTCTCAAGAATCTCTTCACGGTTCGCGTTTGATTCTAATCCTTCCATTTTTACTCCTTCTTTTGATGACCAGTATTCGTGGGAAACATTCAGCTAGGGGAGCTCGCCGTAGTAGAAGAGAAGAAGTTCCTACTTTATGGAAAAAATTCATGAAAGGGAATCTCTACTTACCGATCCTAGTGGTGGTTTATCTGATTGCAATTCCTTTTGTAGCTCGTTTTGTCTTGCATCCAGCTTCTTATAGAGAACAACATCAAGTGGTAGATAGAGTCAAACAAGAGACGAGTGATGGTGACCAAATCTATATTTGGGATTCACATGTTCAGATGTATAAAGAAAGCCAGCGTTTGTCTGGATCCATGTTCCCATCACCTCTTCTTTACACGAGTACAGAAGAGAATAAAACTAGTTTAATCAATGACTTGAAAGAAAACAAACCTAAGGTGATTGTGGTGAATGATAAGGTAGCAGTCTGGTCTGAAGTGGAAACAATTTTGAAAGAAAATTACCAACAAGTAAAGACTGATTACTCAGAGTTTAAAGTCTATAAAATTAAATAACGAAATCAATATCTTGTGTATTTTTAAAAATTTTAGGATTTTTAACACAAGATATTGATTTTTCTTTTTAGAGTGGTATAATACTTTTTAGAAAGAACATTTTAGAAAAGAGCATGCATATGATTGCACTAGAAGAAAAAATTACAAATTTTGCCAACTCTCTTCGTTGAAAACGAGATGGGAGACGTGTTGTATTT
>CAKMOM010000060.1:0-3948 GCA_927910965.1 uncultured Streptococcus sp. | reverse complement strand
TTTTTAAACTTTGTCAACTACTTTTTTTAAATTTTTTAATTAATTTTACAACAGCTTCCGTTCGAGCGGTGTGTGGGAACATGTCAACAGACTGTATATAATGGACATCGTAGACTTCTACTAAACGCACCAAATCCCTTGCCAAGGTCGAAACATTGCAAGAAATATAGACCATTTTTTCAGGTACATAGGTACGAATAGTATCTAATAACTTATCGTCCAGACCTGTACGCGGTGGATCCACAATCAGAGCATCTGCTCTGTAGCCTTCCTTGTACCAGCGAGGAATAATCTCCTCTGCGGTTCCAGCTTCATAATGTGTGTTGTCAAATCCCATTCTTTTAGCATTTCGCTTAGCATCTTCAATGGCTTCTGGAATAATATCCATACCTCTGAGTGTTTTAACTTTCTTTGCGAAGGCAAATCCGATCGTTCCAACTCCACAATAAGCGTCAATCAAATTGTCTTCTTTATCAACATCCAGCGCTTTTACCGCCTCGCTATAGAGGACTTCTGTTTGTTCAGGATTTAGTTGATAGAATGCTCGAGGGGATAGTGAAAATTCATAATCAAGAACACCTTCTTGAATGCTCTCTTGTCCCCAGATAATCTCTGTTTTTTCACCATAAATCTCACTGGTTTTAGCTGTATTTGTATTCACAGCTACTGTCACAACTTCTGGAAAATCTTTAACTAAATCTTTTACTAGTAGTGTTAAATTAAGCTGACGGTTTGTAACAATAATAATCTGAACCTGTCCTGTCTTTCTTGCTCGTCGAACCATTATAGTTCTAACACCTAGAGCTTTTCTCTCATCTGTGATTGGAATCTGGTGATAAGTAAGTAATTCTGCTAGACGATTAGCAATCACTTGAGTTTCCTTGTCTTGTACCAGGCAGTCTTTCAACTCTACTAAGTAATGAGAGTTTTGTGCATATAAGCCAGCCTTGACCTGATTTTTAAATTTTCGAGTCTGAAATTGTAACTTGGCACGGTAGTACTTTGGTTCCTGCATTCCAATAGTTGGACGAATTTCATAGTTTTCATATCCTGCAGGAGCAAATTTTTTCAGCGCTTGATGAAGTAAGTCCGTCTTGAACTCCAGTTGCTTATCATAATGCAGGTGCATAATTTGACAGCCTCCGCACTCATTGTAAATAGTACAAGCTGGTACAACACGGAATTTAGACTTCTTGTTGACCTTTAGTAGCTTTGCTTCAACAAAGTTGCGTTTAATAGAAGTAATCTGACAATAGATATCTTCTCCTTTGAGAGCACCCGGCACAAAGACTAGTGTTTTTTGGTAAAAACCGATTCCCTCACCATTAATTCCCATGCGCTTGATTTTTAATGGTATTTTTTGTTTCACTTTCAGATTCATACCCCTATCTTATCACATTTTGAGTTATTCCGCTACCGCTTGATTTTTTATATTTCATTAGTATGCTAAAGCCTTGATATTGCTGATTTTCCTTAAAATCACATTTCCTTATATTTTCTTTAAATTCTTTAAAAGTTCCTAAAAATGTTCACAAAAAAAGCCCCACAAAGGAGCCACTATACTATATGATGAGTTCAGCAGGCAAGAAACTAGCACGGTCAGACGTGCTTTTTTATTACCTAGCAACATTATACCATACTATCGCCAACCTATATATTCGAAAATCTAAAAGCCCCTAGATTCGTTTCTAAGGGCTTCTAACTGATTCATGGAGTTTTATATGATGACGCCCTAAACTGGGGCTCCCTAGACTGCAATCATTCAGCTGATAGCTACTTATAGGCTTCTAGTTCTCCGTTCTCATGGATTCTCGCAAAGTTTAAGACGGCTATCTGTTTGTATCTGTGATAGCTAGTTGAACTAGCCCCAGCAATCTTAGCACATTCACTTGCCGTCTGTCTTCTCATGTAGCAATAATGAATGATAAAACACTTTCTAGCACGTTCATTCTCTATCCTATTGATATCATGGACAAATGTTTCTAAACCCTCTCTGATTACTTTTTCATGCTTACTAGTCAAATTCCACTGATCAGGTAAGACAAGTTTCCAAGCCTGTTCATCTATCGTAACCTGGTTTTCACTTCCTGCCATCCTCTGGAATCTCAGAAAGTAAGTCATCCGCTTTCTAACGTTCATCATCGTTTTAAACTTATCTAGCTCCATTTTTACGATAACCTTTCTACTCCTGTAACTCAGGCTTATCTTAATCTTCTTTTAGGATTCCCAAACTTGGCAATCCTTTCATCTCGTTTTCTTTTACGTTCTTCAGCGGACTCTATACCTATCTGTTTTCGACGCTCCACATCTTCTTGATTGATATTACTCCATTTTCTGGTATGTACGTTCTGCCATCTACCATCTCGCGGATAATATTCAACGGTACATCTACAATTACTATGCCGTCTGTAAATATCATGAGGAACGGAAGGATATTTATAACTGCCCTCCAATTCTTGGCACCACTTACAACACTTTCCAGCAGTTCGCCTAGTAATTTTAGGGCTAAGTCCTGCTTTATACTGAAATACCACGTTTTTTTTGAATCGTATCATCTACAATGCTTTGGGTAAAATTAACGATCGTTTCACCCACCAACCATTTTACAGCACCAAAATCATCTTCACTAGCTAAACGATTTACTAAACCGTCAATCCTATCTTGGTTCAACTCAGGAACTTGAGCAGGAATACGAAGTCTAGCCCTAAGGTTTAAATCTTCTTGTACCTTTTCAGTATAATCACTTACAAGGTCATAGTTTCGACCTAAAACATCTTCCAGCAATCGTTTGGCGATATTATAGTACATCTTGCCATCTGGTAGGCTTTCATTACTTAAGTAAGTTCCTAAAACCTTTGAGAGTATTTCACCAATTTCTATAGCATATTGATTGGCGTCCAGATAATTAGCTTTATTCTCTTCTAACTTTTCTAGCAACTCTTCCAGAATCTCACTATCAAGCCTAGCCTTTTCAAATTCTGCCTTGATTTTCTGGAGTAGACTTGGGAATATATCTTCCATTACTCTTCATCTCCTTCTAGTAAACCGCCTTTTTCATTTTGGCGCTCTTTCTGCCGTCTATAGTATCGTTTCTTTTGGGTCAATATCTTGTCCTTTTTCTTTTGGTAACGCTCTGCGTCTTTCTTTTTATTACATAGCTTACAAACTTTTGAGAAGCCCATCTTGTCCGAATGCTTCCTATAAAAGTTTTCGCTAGATAATTCTTTTGTCTCGTGACACTTGGAGCATTTTCTAGTTACAGTAGTTTCATTCAATCCTATTTACCCCTTTTTGTCTTTCTCGCTCGCGAGAAAATATGTACAGTGATGGCGTGTAGTCCGGGAGCTACGAGGGGAGGGGAGTATCCCCCTCATCTTCTCCCTGGTTACTTCAGGCTCTTTCACAAAAAATATTTTTCGATTCTCTTTTTTAAAAAATAGTTTTTTAAAAATATTTTTCTAAATACTTTTTTAGAATCTTTAAGATAAACCTTTCAGCATTTCGCTCATCGCTTTGTTGAGTTTTTGCTGGTGTTCATCAGGCATTGATAGGCGCTGGCTAACTTCTCTATCAACCTCTTTGCGTTTCTCTTCCATCAAGCGTTCAATCTCTTGCTGGTGCTTTCTTTCCTTCTTTTCTTTTAATAGTTCACCAGAACGATCTATGATAGCTTGCCACTTGGCGTCTCTTGCTAAACATTCTTGTCTATGTCGCTCCATCGCGTCAACTGCTTGTCTAGTTTTCTCTTCATAAATCTCAGCAGACTTTTCCGCTAAATACTTTCCGTATTCGTTTAAATCAAACTTACCAGTAGGTAGGGGCATTCTATATACCTCATCTTCTATTTTTTAGTAGGGGGGATAGCTGAAGGGGGGGAGGGGGCTTTTTTACTTTTTGACCCTTTTTCTGAAATTCTCAGCCATTTCTTTCTAAACTATACTGATATCA
>CAKMOM010000059.1:0-8295 GCA_927910965.1 uncultured Streptococcus sp. | reverse complement strand
TTACGGCGGAAAGTCTGGGAAGTATTTGATTTATACTCAATGAAAATCAAAGAGCAACTAAGAAACTAGCCGCAGCTTGCTCAAACACTGTTTTGAGGTTGTAGATAAGACTGACAAAGTCAGTCACATATATACGGCAAGGCGAAGCTAACGTGGTTTGAAGAGATTTTCAAAGAGTATAAGCCAAATCGGCGATTACACTTACAATATAGCACTCTAAGAATAGATGGCAAGAAATTTTCATTTCTATTAGAAAAAGCCTGTCCTGAGACAAGGCTTTGATATTCTATTATTTACGAGCCCGCACTTTCGTAGGCATCTAAGCCCCTATCCCAAAGTTTAAGGGAAATGACAAAGAAGATGAGGGAAATCAACATCAAACCTCCGATGTTAAAGATTACATCCTTGTCCTGCAAGAAATAGCTGGCAGGATAGTAGGCCGTAAAGGCAAAAGGCACAATAAAACTGATTAACCAACGAAGAGCTGAATTGTAAATGGAAATCGGGTACTTGGCAAAATCATTAAACATATAAAAAATGTAAATCATAGCTCCTGATTGCTTGGTCCAAAAAGCGATGCTGGCTGTCGCGATTTTCAAGGAAGTATAAATCAAGGTCGCAAAAGGAATACAGACTAGGAAAAGCAAGAATTTTGGAAGAGTCCAAGCAATGCTTGATACTGTTGTCGCTAGTAAGATTCCACCGACCAAGAGTTCTCCCAAGGCATCAATCTGAAAAGTCTCAACTAGGATATGAAATAGAGGATTGATGGGACGAGTCAGATACTTGTCAAACTCCCCTTTTCGCACTAAGCGCTGTCCCAGAGCCCAAAGATTGTCAAAAAAGAGATGGTCAAATCCCTTAGGAATCAAGGAAAAACCATAAATAAAGGTAATTTCTTGAAAGGTCCAACCTTCTAGGGATGGAATATGTTGAAAGATGACATTGAGAAACAAGAGGTTCAGGCCTTGAGTCAAAAAAACTCCCAGGACACCAACCACAAAATCGACCTTATACTCCATGATTTGCTTGATGTATTGTCTAATAAAAATCAGATGCATGCGTTGATATTTTTTCATACTAACCTCCCTGAATGGTGATAAATGACTGGACTCGTTTCCAAATCAACTGAGACAAGCCCACCATCACTAAGAGCCAGAAAAACTGCAAAAGGAGTGCCTGAAGAATCTGGCTGGCATCGTATTTCCCAACAATAATCATAACTGGAGTATAAATCAAGGATGAAAAAGGCAAGAATGAGAGAATATCTGAAACAACCTTTGGAAAGAAAGCCAAGGGAATCAAACTTCCAGACATAAAGGCCACTATGGAAGTCTTGAGTAGATTGGAACCCCATAGATTTTTAAACACAAAGGCAGAAAATCCAAAGCAGATATTAAAGAAAAAGTTAATCAGATAGGCCAGCGTTAGGCTAAAAAGATAAAGAACAGTTAAACCTAGCACTTCTACAATACCTTTTCCAGATAAGATTTTCATCAAGACAATGACACTTAAAAATGGAAGTCCGACACTGATAAAAATCAACCACTTGGAGCCAAGCTCTGTAAAAAGGTAAGATGCCGCAAAATGCACTGGTCGCAACAAGCGCATGATGATGGAACCATCCTTGACCTCCTCCCCAATCATAAAGGAGCTATCCGACCTGGTCAAAAGATTGGTCACAAAACTCATAATGATGTAGAGGGTGATATCTGCCATACTAAAGCCCTGAATCAAGGACTCTTGCGAAGAATCAAAGACAGCCTTCCAGAGATAAAAGGCTACAAAAGCCCCCATGACATCGCCAATCCGATAGAGAATAAAGTTGACTCGATAGGTAATCAACTCCTGAATCCCTGCATTGATAAAGGGTTTATAACGTCTCCACAATTTGACCATCTTAGAGCTCCTTCCGATAGAAGCGACGGATAATATCCTCAATATCCGTATCCACCATCTTCAAATCACGAATCTCAAAATCAGACAAGGTTTGCTTGATAATATCGGCCGACTGGTAGCGGGAACTATCGTATTGAATGTTGAAGATGTTTCCTTGTCTATCAATGGTCATATCAGGCAGGCCTTCATAGTAAGAAGCGAGATGACTTTGACCTGGTACCAGTTCAAAGGAGAGAGTCTTCATCTTACCAAAGGTCTCCTTGAGTTGGCTCACCGTCCCATCAAAAATCTCCTGCCCCTTGTCAATCATAAAGATCCGATCACAAAGTTGCTCAATATCGCTCAGGTCATGAGTAGTTAAGAGAATAGTGGTTTCTTCCTCTTGATTGATTTGGGTGATAGCCCGACGAATATTGTCCTTGACCGAAACGTCCAAACCAATGGTCGGTTCATCTAAAAAGAGAACTTTAGGATTGTGAAGCAAGGAAGCTGCAATATCCGCCCGCATCCGTTGTCCCAGCGAAAGAGTTCTCACGGGATCCTTGATAAATTCCTTCAAATCCAAGACTTCATTCAAAAAATCCATGCGCTTATGGAAGAGCGAATCTGGCACATCGTAAATCTCTTTCAAGACCGTGTAGGTCTCTTGTAGCGCCAAATCCCACCATAGCTGGGTACGTTGCCCAAAGACCACTCCAATATCTTTGACATAATCTTGGCGATTGTCCTGGGGAATCTTGCCGTTAATTCGACAAAAACCAGATGTCGGTTTTAAAATCCCTGTCAGCATTTTGATGGTGGTCGACTTCCCAGCACCATTTGCCCCGATGAAGCCTAAAATCTGCCCCTTTGGGACCTCAAAAGTCAAATCCTTGACCGCTTCAAAAATCTGCTTTTCAGGATGAATAAAGGAGCGTAATGCCCCCTTCAAGCCCGGTTCCTTAACAGTCTTCACAAAATTTTTCTGAAGATGTTCCACTTCTATCATCGCCATATTGATCTCCCTATGATAAGGAATAGCAACATTGTATTTTTGACTACAAATATTCTAAATCCTTACTTTCTAAACCTTCAACATTTTATTACTACAGAAGGCTTTATACCAACCTATTATAGTCCAATAAAAAACAGAATGCAAGCGTTTGCCTAAAATTTATGAAATTTGAGATTTCTCTCTTAAAGTGATATTTTTAATCAAAAATCATGGCTTAATAGTTTTCTGAAAACATCAAAAAACCTGCACTTAGGGGCAGGCTTCATCTATATTGTTAAGCTAGATTATGCTTTACCTTCTGAACCGAATACGTCGATACGTTCTTCAACTGATGCTTGGATAGCTTTTACACCGTCAGCCAAGAATTTACGTGGGTCGAAGAGTTTTTTCTTGTCGTATTCTGCTTCGTTTGCTTCGTAGTCACGAGCAAATTTACGAGTTGCGTTAGCGAATGCGATTTGGCATTCAGTGTTAACGTTAACTTTCGCAACACCAAGTTTGATAGCTGCTTGGATTTGCTCATCAGGAATACCTGATCCACCGTGCAATACGATTGGGAATCCTGGAACAGCTTCAGTCAATTTTTGCAAGTGATCAAGGTGAAGACCTTTCCAGTTTGCTGGGTAAGGACCGTGGATGTTACCGATACCAGCTGCCAAGAAGTCGATACCAGTTTCAACCATTGCTTTAGCGTCTTCGATTGGAGCCAATTCACCATCACCGATGATTCCATCTTCTTCACCACCGATAGTACCAACTTCAGCTTCTACTGATACACCATTTGCATGAGCAAATTCTACAACTTTACGAGCTTTTTCAAGGTTTTCTTCAACTGGAAGGTGTGAACCATCAAACATAACTGAAGTATAACCAACTCGGATACACTCAAGTGCATCTTCGTAGTGACCGTGGTCAAGGTGGATAGCTACTGGTACAGTGATACCCATTGATTCAACAAGGTTAGCGATCAAGTTGCGAGCAACTTTGTAACCACCCATGTATTTAGCAGCACCCATTGAAGTTTGGATCAAAACTGGAGCTTTTTTAGCTTCTGCTGCGCGCAAGATAGCTTGAGTCCACTCAAGGTTGTTTGTGTTAAATCCACCAACTGCATAACCGTTGTCACGAGCTGCTTGGACAAATTTTTCTGCTGAAACGATTGCCATTTTATCAGGCCTCCTGTATATTTTTATGGGTCATCCCATTTACATTGTTCATTTTATCACTTTTTGACAAAAAATCTAGTTTTTCCCGCAGTTTCGATTGAATTTCTTCTAGCTTCATCTATGTAAACCCTTTCTCTTCCTAGTCTTAGGCGACTTTTGGAAAAGCTATAAAGAAGGTCAAACGATTCTCCTGCATTTCAAAACGATAAGGTAATTTTTCATGTTCTAATAGACTCTTAACCACAAAAAGTCCCATCCCAGACCCCTTGGCCTTGCGACTAGCATTATCAGAAAAAGATTGAGCTAGTTTTTCTTGTTCTTCTGGACTGCAGCTATTTTCTATAAAAAGTTCCCCTTCTCTTTCTCCAATGCGAACTAAGCCACCTGGAACAGAATGCTTAATGGCATTGCTGATGAGATTAGACAGAATCAACTTCATAACTGATGGATTTAGATAAGCCTGCTGATGGGTCAAACTATTGTCTATCTGGAGCTCTCTTTCCTTGGCTAGCAAGGCATAATCCTTAATCAGACTTTGTGTCATCTGGTGTAAGTCAATTTGTTCCCTATCATCTCGCAATTCCTGTACAGAAGAGAGGGAAAGTATCTGCAGAACATGGTGATTGAGTTCATCCACAATCCCCAAGGCAACTCCTAGATAGTGGTCTCTATCCTTATAACGACCGATATTCTCTTTCATATTTTCGATTAGGATTTTCAAACTAGCCAGCGGTGTTTTCAGTTCATGAGAAGCCCCTCGTAGGAATTCGACCTTCATCTTCTCAAACTGGAGAATGGCTTCATTCTTGTCATGCAAGTCCGCAATGACAGTCAAAAGATGCTGGTAAAGGCTATTGATTTGTTCCTTGAGATCACCAATCTCATCCTTAGAATCCACGCGCAATCGCACTTGGGCATCCAGTTCCATCATTCTACGAGTCACCCGCTTGATTTCCAAAATCGGGGCAACGATAGTCCGAGCATAGATGTAGGCAACCAAAAGGGAAATCAGAAAGGATGCCAGCAGGGTATAGGGAAGAAACTGGAGACTGATCTGCTCTGCTTCCTTTTGCAAATCCATGGAAGCTAGAAACTGGAGAGTCATGGTACCACCGTCTTGCGTTGTCACCTCCCGCTCCTCGATAAAGAGAGAGGTGGTCTGGCTGTCCGTATCCAGAGGAAGGCTGTCCTGAACTTCTAACTTGTCCTCAGTCATCTCTCCCTTAACGGCCCCCTTGATATCACTGGTCTGGGAATACAAGTCTAACACTTGCTCGATACTATGCCTATCCTTCCCTTCTAGGGACTGGGCAATGGCTGTCGCTTTTTGACCAATGGTTTCCTGACGATGGCTCAGATAAGTCGAAGGAAAAAGAAAATAAATGGCCAAATGGAGGCAAATAACCAGAACACTAAAAATCGAGAAGGTATAGATAAATATCTTTGTAAATAAACCTGTTCGTTTCATTTTCGCTCCAATTTATAACCAACATTGCGCACAGTGAGGATACAATCCAAGTCTAGCTTTTTCCGTAATTCCTTGATATAAACATCAATGACGCGGTCAAAGGGAACCTCATCAGTCGCTTTCCAGACGGCATCAATTATCTGAGAACGGGTCAAGGCCCGTCCTTCATTTTTAACCAGATAGTCCAGAATTTCCAACTCTTTGGCATTGATGGCCACTTCTTCTCCTGCTAGGCTGGCACTGTAGCTCTCAAAATCCACCTTGGCATCTTTGTAAGAAAAGACGCGTCCCGTATCGTAGTAGCGCTTGAAAATCGCGTCTACCCTCACTTTTAAGAGGGAGAGGGAGAAGGGTTTTTCCAGATAGCCATCTGCTAGCGAAGCAAAAGCACTCATCTTGTATTCCTCATCCTGAAAGGCTGTCAACATCAAGACAGGGACCTGGCTGGTTTTACGAATCTCAGCTAGGACTTCTAGGCCATTGAGCTTGGGCATCTGGATATCCAGTAAAACCAAGGCTACTTCATAGCTGGAAAATTTTTCTAAGGCTTCTTGCCCATCTGCTGCCTCAATGGTTTCATAACCGCAATCCGTCAAATAGTCACTGACTCCCTCACGGATCATCTCTTCATCTTCTACAATTAAAATTTTCATACTTTAACTGCTCTCTTTTTTATGTTTCTTATAATAAATACCTACTCTATTTATTATAATCTCTTATTGGCCTTTTGTCTTTAAGAAACTTGCTACTAGATAAAACAAAGAGAGCCTATCGCTCTCTCTGCTCACATTTCACTCCCTATGGAATGAAAATTATTTAGCTGCTTTTGAAAATGTTACAACGTAGTTATAATCTTTCCCATTAGCTTGATAGACATAGTCCTCTTTGAAAGTATAGCCGCGTTTGCTCAACTCTTCTTTCTTAGCATCAACTTGGCTCTTGACTGCTGCTTTCACCTGTTCAGTTGATAAACCTTCCGTGATTTCAAGAGAAGTTCCATTGATATCTCCTAGGAAACCTGCAATATCTTTCATTTTATCAAAGTTATAAAATACATTTACTTTGACCTTTTGAGGAGCTGGCTGTTCTAGACTTCTACGATTTCTGCTAGCGCGCGGTTGAACTGCTGGAGCCATTCTGAAACCTGTGGTTCCTGTAGCCTCCTTAGTGAATGTGACAACGTAGTTATAATCTTTTCCATTATTTTTAGAGAGATAGTCTTCTTTAACAGTATAACCACGTTTACGTAATTCCTCTTTCTTGGCATCAACTTGGTTCTTGACTGCTGCTTTTACTTGATCATCTGTTGAACCTTCCGCGATTTCAAGAGGAGTTCCATTGATATCTCCCAGAAAACCTGCAATATCTTTCATTTTATCAAAGTTATAAAATACATTTACTTTGACCTTTTGAGGAGCTGGCTGTTCTAGACTTCTACGATTTCTGCTAGCGCGTGGTTGAACTGATGGAGCCATTCTGAAACCTGAAGTTCCTGTAGCCTCCTTAGTGAATGTGACAACGTAGTTATAATTTTTCACAGTAGTATCTTGTTCAAAAATAATGTCATTTTTCACATAATACCCTCTAGCAGCTAGGTCTTTTATCTTGGCTTGAATTTTTTCTTTTACTAATTCTTTTGCCTGTGCTTCACTCGTTCCAGCAGGAATTGTAACAGTGTTATCTTCTCCTGGGTCAGATAGGAAACCATGAATATCTGGCATTCCAGCGAAGTTATAGCTAATATTTACAGTTCCATCTGGTTCTGATGTTGAACGTGCTACTCTTCTTGCTCTTGCTTGAACTGATGGAGCATTTCTAAAACTTGAAGTCCCTTCTGAAGTTGAAGAAGGTTGTGTTGGAGATGCTACTGCTGATCTGGAAGTCCCACTTGCACCATGACCAATCGCTGTGCTTCCATTGTCAATAGTAGTTCCACCAGGACCATTATTGGTCAAGCCTTCTCTACCATAATTCGGACTTGAAACTTCTTCACCTGGAACATCCAATGCATTGATTTCATTTTGATATTTTTCTGTAACAGTAGCTACTTCTTCATCGTCTTTTGCTTTGTTAATTTCTTCTATTGCTTTATCTTGTAACGTCTTTAATGCTTCTTTTAATCTTGCCTTTTCATCTGCATCAGTAACTTTTTCAATCGCATCTGCTTTTATTTTAACAACTTCACCGATATTATCATCTATGCTCTCCTTTTTAGCTGACTTCAAGGTTTCTTCCTTCTTAAGTTCTTCTTCTGATTTTGGCTCTGAAGTTGATGCTTCTGGAGTCGGAGTTGATGTTGCTGCAGTCCCTGAATCATTTGTAGCTTCAGCAGATGGAGTATTTGAAGATTCTGCAGTTGTTTCAGATTTACCTGATTCTCCAGCTGGCTGTGTAGCAGAATTAGACTCGCCTGATGTGACCGGTGCTTCTTCACTTGGGGTTACCGGTGACGATGTTGAATCACTTGGTTGGGTAGCTGTTGAATCACCTGTAGGAGTTGCAGATGGTGTTCCAGACTCTTCTGAATGATTACCTGTTGATGGAGATTCAACCGAAGAAGCTGATTCATCGTCTTTCGGTGCTGGAGCCACTGGTTCTTCCGCTTTTGGTGTTGTTCCTGATGGCTCGTCCGCTTTCGGTGTTGTTCCTGATGGCTCGTCCACTTTCGGTGCTGAATCCTCTGAATCTTCTACTTTCGATGTTGAAGCCGCTGGTTCTTCTGCTTTCGGCGCTGGTGTCGATGGCTCTTCCTCTTTCGGCGCTGGTGT
>CAKMOM010000058.1:0-2546 GCA_927910965.1 uncultured Streptococcus sp. | reverse complement strand
AATGTTTTTCATATAGTTTTCATTGTTTTTAATAGTTTAAAGTCAATCTTATTTTTCTCTAATAGAAAATAATGAAAAGTAGGTTTAGAAAGAGGTAAGTATCTATGTCTTCTCATAAAAAAGTGTCACTCTCTGAGATTAATCAATCTATCGATACTCCAAATAACAATCATTTCTGGCAAAATTTAAATGCCTTTTTAGGTCCGGGTGCTCTTGTCGCAGTTGGTTATATGGATCCAGGAAACTGGATTACCAGTGTAGTCGGTGGTGCTTCCTATAAGTATAGTCTCTTGTTTGTTATCTTGATTTCATCTCTCATTGCCATGCAACTTCAGCAGATGGCAGGAAAGCTTGGTATTGTAACCCAGATGGACCTGGCTCAAGCAACGGCTCATCATTCACCTAAATGGCTTCGTTATAGTCTATGGGTGATTTTAGAATTAGCCTTGATGGCGACAGATCTGGCAGAAGTTCTAGGTTCAGCGATTGCTCTCAATCTTCTCTTTAAGATTCCGATTATGATAGCAATTCTCTTGACCGTGTTGGATGTTTTTCTCTTATTGCTTCTGATGAAATTTGGCTTTAAGAAGATTGAAGCTATTGTGACAACACTGATTTTAACCATTCTAGCAATTTTTACCTATCTGGTAGCTTTGTCACATCCAAGCTTCCAAGGAATCGTTGAGGGTTATCTACCGAATGCAACCTTATTTGAAAGTCCCTTGCCAGGGCATGAAAGTCAATTAACCTTGGCACTAGGGATCGTGGGAGCAACGGTTATGCCCCATAACCTCTATTTGCATTCTTCCTTGTCACAAACTCGGAAAATCAATCACAAGGACAAGAATGATGTTCGAAAAGCCGTGCGCTTTATGACCTGGGATTCAAATCTCCAATTATCCTTGGCCTTTGTGGTTAACTCCCTTCTATTAATTCTCGGGGCGGCTCTCTTTTTCGGCCATGCATCTGAGATTTCTGCCTTCTCTCAAATGTATAATGCCTTGCAGGATTCTACTATTGCAGGAGCTATAGCTAGCTCGACCTTATCAACCTTGTTTGCCTTGGCTTTATTAGCCAGTGGTCAAAATTCGACAATTACGGGTACCTTGACTGGACAAATCGTTATGGAAGGTTTCTTGCATATGAGATTACCTCAATGGTTCATTCGTTTGGCAACTCGTCTCTTTGCCTTGTTGCCTGTCATGATTGTAGCGGTTCTGTTTGGTCATCAGGAAAAAACATTAGATCAGTTATTGGTTTATTCACAAGTCTTTCTTTCGATTGCTCTTCCATTTTCAATCTTCCCACTGATTTATCTAACTTCTAAGAAATCACTGATGGGAGAATTTACCAATGCCAAATGGAATACCATCCTTGGCTATATCGTTTCCATTATCTTAACAATTCTCAATGTGAAATTGTTATTTGATATTTTCTAAGAAATTCACCCGAGTTATAAAACAAGCATATAAGAAAAAAGATACCCAAGATTTCTGTACTGACCCCAAAAAGTTAGACAATTAATTTAAGCAAAGGATTTAGTTCTGTATTGTACAGGGCTAAGTCCTTTTAGTTTTACCTTAATTCGTTTGTTGTTGTAGTAATCAATATAGTCTACAATAGCTTGTTCCAAGTGTTCAAGTGACTGAAACGTATTCTCATAACCATAAAACATTTCAGACTTAAGAATGCCAAAGAAAGATTCCATCATACCGTTATCTGTACTATTTCCCTTACGTGACATAGATGGTTGGATTCCCTTATTCTTTAAAAAATGATGATAAAAATCGTGTTGGTATTGCCATCCTTGATCACTATGGAGAATTGTATTTTCGTAATGGTTCTCTGTAAAGGCTTGTTCTAGCATAGCTTTCATTTGTACTAAGTTCGGCGAAGTAGAAAGATTGTAGGAGATAATTTCTCTGTTAAAGCCATCTAAAACTGGTGATAAATAAAGCTTTTGGCTGCTTGCTGGAATGGCAAATTCTGTCACATCTGTGTAGCACTTTTGCATTGGTTTGGTTGCTTCAAATTGACGTTGAATAAGATTATCTGCTTTCTTGCCAACCTCTCCTTGGTATGAAGAATACTTCCGTTTACGGCGAATTCGAGCCGTTAAACCAAGTACTTTCATCAGACGCTGCACCTTCTTATGGTTCACTACGAAGCCACGATTTCGTAATTCTAGAGTCATGCGACGATAGCCGTAATTTCCTTTGTGCTCAGTATAAATTGACTGAATTTCAGCTTTAATATCATAATCTTTATCGCTTTGATCCAGCTGTTTTAAGTGGTAATAATAAGTTGAACGGGCAAGTTTAATAATCTTTAGAAGGATATCTAAAGAAAACTCTGTTACCAGTCCTTGAACAATTTCCGTTTTTCTTCTTGCTCCTTTTCGTCTCTCAATCGGAGTTCTCTCAACTTTTTTAGGATGGCATTCTCCGCTCTCAGGTACTCATTTTCTGCTTGAAGACGTTCTAATTCTGTCCTCTCTTCAGGTCTCTTTTTTGGCTTACGTCCCATTTTAGGTACTCTCCCTCTTG